>CAIKLL010000177.1 GCA_903828265.1 uncultured Rickettsiales bacterium | reverse complement strand
AATAATACACAGTTGTGATACATTTTTTCATGTTGAGTTATCGATCTTTTGTTAAAAAATACATCATAACTCAACACTTGCTATCCTGCAAAACCAATATATCTAACCTTTTCTATTGTTGTTTATCCTAAACTGGCGTTTCAAGGGTAGGCGTTCTTCCTGTTTGTACTAACGCTTCTTGCAGCAGCTTGGAGAAGATATATTATCTATTGATTATATATTCCGTAATTAAGTAATTTATAATTTGCTCGGTTTCTTATTAAACTGAAGACTATAAAAAAGTATTCTAAGTAGTCACTAATAATAATTATATTATTAGTGAGAGATGGGCAACTATAAATCTTGCTTGAGATGATATAGGGATCCAGAAGCTATTTAGGACGATATTACTTTAGTCACTCTAAAATTGTAGCATATAGTTAATTCCCACTTTAAGAAAAAACATGGAAAATTTACTGATAGTTAGTAGAAATAAAAATTAAGAGGATCCTAACTTTAATGCGGACGATTTTTAATCACTAACCCTAATAACTATCTATTTCCTTACTAACTAGATATGTTTTAAACTTTTTAAATCCGCAATTATGCTGCTAATTTTTCTTTTAGGAGGTCAATTAATCTAGTTGAACTTTCAGCTTCCGATATGTTCTCAAGGACAGCTATTTCAGAAGCTAGCCTATTTAAAGCCGATTCATATATTGTTCTTTCACTATATGAACGATCATTATCAACATTTTTATAAAGATCTCTAACAACCTCAGCAATTGCAGATATTTCTCCGGAGTTGATTTTAGCTTCATATTCTTGGGCACGTCTGCTCCACATTTTGTTTCCACGCTTAGGTTTTCCCTGCAGGATTGCATATACTTCGTGTATATCATTTTTATTAATTAGAGTTCTTAAACCAACTGCAGATGCCCTATTTACAGGAACTCGTAGAGTCATTTTGTCTTGAGAGAAAGAAATAACATAAACTTTTAAGCTAATATCAGCAATTATTTGGGCTTCGATGTCGACAATTTCTCCGACACCGTGGGACGGATATACTACTCTTTCACCTATCTTAAATTCGAGATTTTTAGACATTTATACCTCATTTTTAATAGAATCTACTGGCAAGTATTGTATCATATTTGTATAGAAAGTAAAAGTGATTAATTAATAAACGAATTAATCCTCCGGTAATAAAACTTCCCTTTTACCCGAGTGGTTAGGAGGTGAAAGGATACCATTTTTTTCCATTTCCTCTACTATAATTGCAGCGCGGTTATATCCAATTCGCAGCGATCGTTGAATATAACTAATTGAGGCTTTTTTTTCATTTCTCACAATATTTAATGCCTGCTTATACATATCGTCGTTGCCTGAGTCATCAAGTTCATCAGCAGCAAAATCCTCTTCAGATTCAGTAACCGCAGAAATATATTCAGGGACACCGGTATTTCTAAGAAAAGTAGTTACCTTTTCTACCTCCTTATCATCTACAAAAGGTCCATGAACACGAAGTATTCTAGCACTATTACCCATATATAGCATATCTCCCATTCCCAGTAATTGCTCAGCCCCTTGTTCTCCAAGAATTGTCCTACTATCAATTTTTGAAGTTACTTTAAAACTAATTCTACTTGGAAAGTTAGCTTTTATTACACCGGTAATTACATCTACCGACGGTCTCTGAGTTGCCATAATAATGTGGATACCGGCAGCCCTTGCCATCTGAGCTAGACGCTGTATAGAAGTTTCTATATCTTTCCCAGCAACAAGCATTAGGTCAGCCATTTCATCAACTATTACTACTATAAACGGCATTTTTTGCATATCAATTGGTATGGATTCAAAAACCGGTTTCCCTGTTTCCGGATCAAAACCGGTTTGTACTCTACGTTCTAGTACTTTACCTTCTTTTGCTGCTTCTAGAATTTTTGCATTAAAATTAGCAATATTTCTTACCCCTAAATGAGACATTAAACGATATCTATTTTCCATTTCTTTAACAGCCCATTTAAGTGCAACTACAGCTTTTCCCGGTTCTGTAACAACAGGAGTCATAAGATGAGGAATATTATCGTAAGAAGATAACTCAAGCATTTTAGGATCAATCATTATCATTCTGCATTCAGCAGGAGTATATTTATAAAGTAAGGACATTATCATAGCGTTAATAGCAACCGATTTACCAGAACCCGTTGTTCCTGCGACAAGCAAGTGAGGCATTTTTGCTAGGTCAGCAACTAAAGGACGGCCGCTAAGGTCCTTACCAAGAATAATGGGTAATATTATATTCTGATCTTGGAATTCTTCTGTTTCAACTAATTCTCTTAACCGAAAGAACATACGCTGTTTGTTAGGAAGCTCAATACCTAGAGCATTTCTACCGGGTATAACTGCAATACGGGTGGAATGAGCAGATAATGAACGAGCAATATCGTCAGATAAACCTATTACCCTTGAGGATTTAGTACCGGCAGCCGGTTCAAATTCATACATTGTTACTACCGGACCTTGCCTTATATCTATAATTTTACCTTTAACCCCGAAATCTGCAAGAACTGCTAGAAGCTCCTCAGCTTTAGCTTCTAATTCGGCAGGGGATTGTGTTTGAATATTATAGCTACTTGCTTGATCTAATAAGTCAAGCGGGGGTAAAATGCCTATATTTTGTTCTGTATGTTTAACTTCTTGATTGACAGAAGACGGTATTATTCTAGGTTTATTTTCAATAGGCATTTCGCGGCTAATTTCAAGGCTATTACTGCCTCCTGTGATGATAGGTTCTTTAATAACTTTTGAAGGTATTTTATCATGGTTAGCTAATTTAATTGTCTTAATAGAAAATTTTGGAATTCTTACTAGCGGCGTTATTTTAGCCCCCAAGCTTTTTAAATAGAGAGTAAATTTAATATAAGAAGTAAGTTTGATGCCGAATGCTAATATTAAGAATAATATTGAAAGTAGGAAGGCAGCTGGAATTATTAATTGCTGAAACTCAGCTAAATATTTGATGCTCATGTTAAACAAGTAAAATCCAAACACCCCGCCGCCATTGCTTGGAAGGTAACTTATTTTGATGCCACTTAAGGCTATCGAAATACAAGAAATAGCCATTATTAAAGAAATGATCTTTAAACTTTTCCAGCTTAACGTTTCATTCTTGTAAATTAGATAAGACCAGATAATAAATGATAATGGAATAATATAAGAGGCAATTCCAAAAAGTTGATAGAATATATCAGATAGATAAGACCCGAAATAACCTAGTAAATTCCTCGGTTGATTTAATGCAGAAAGATTTAATGATGGATCGGTATCACTATAAGTAGTAAGAGCAAGAATTAGTATCACTGCCAGGAATAATAGAGCAGCAGCCCTTACTTTACTGTATAAAAATATTTTCTTTAGCATGTACACTAGTTATTAGATAAATGTGCTATGTTTATACCATTTATAAATGCCAAAGAAAATAACAAATTCAGTAATAATCCCTTTTAGCTACTAGTGTTGAAAAAGCTTTTCCATATTAGCAATTAACTTTTTTATAGCTTCAGACCGATGACTAACCTGATTTTTTATTCTTGTGCCTAGTTCTGCTAAAGTTCCGGTGTAACCTTCGGGAATAAAAATTGGATCAAAACCAAAACCTTGAGTTCCTCTAGCTGGAAAAGTTATATAACCATAACTTCGCGCTTCAGAAATTATAAACCTTTTTGTGTCTGCTAAGCATAAACATATCGCAGTTTGGAAATATGCTCTGCGGTTACTATGTTTAGTAAGTAGTTTTTCTAATTCAGTAAATGCGTTATTTAAGCTGCCGCATTTTTCTAAGAAATTTTTAGTTTTAACTCCGGGGAAATCATTTAAGGCCTCTATGCATAAACCGGAATCATCACAAACGGTAGGTAGTTTTGTATGTTCAACATAATAAAGTGCTTTGTGTTTTGCATTTTCTAAAAAACTATCGTAAGGCTCATCTGGTTCTTTTATAAAATTACCTTCTAAAGTCTCAATTACCAAGTTAGATAATTTAGAACTCTTTATAAGTTCTTTTATTTCTAAAATTTTACCTTTATTAGTAGAGGCAACAAAAATCTTTTTCACCATCATTTATTGAAAATTAGTTCTTTTGAGTGATTACCTTTAATGTTTCTGAAAGCCTATCTGCGACTACCCTTGTATCGTAGTAACTTATAATCTTACTATAGGCTTTGTCTATTAATTCTTGAGCTCTAAGCGGGTTATCTATAAGATAGGCAATATTGTCAGCTAATCCCTGGTTTGAAGCTGTATTTGTAATTAAAGCGTCACTACCTGCTTCAAAAATCTGCGATGCTCCAGCAGTTTTTGTTGCAATGATAGGTACTTGATGGCTCATTGCTTCTAAGGCCACAATACCAAAGGTTTCAAAAACGGAAGGGATGCAAAAAATATCTACAGTTTTAAAAAAACTCTCTTTATCGTTTATCCATCCAATAAACTCAATATTTTTGCCAATATTAAGTCCGTGTGCAAGTTTCTTAAGTTGAATTTCTAGTGGTCCAGCTCCTCCAATGAGCAATTTAACGCGGTATTTTCTATCTCTTAGTATACTTATAGCCTCTATTAAATAATTGAATCCTTTTTCCGGAACAAATCTACCCAGAGCACCTACAACATATTCAGTTCTTTTCTGGCTAAAATTATTTATCTTTTTGGCAGGGGTATTTATCATATTCGGAACAATAAATATTTGGGATTCAGGATAACCGCTGCTGATTAAATGGTGTTTGAGTAGTTGATCTAAGGCAATTATATAATTACATTTTAAAATATGCCGGATACTGTAAGAATGAGTAACACCTATTATAGGTATAATTTTTATGCCTGTACCATACGCAAAATTAACTGCTCTCCCCCCGTGAACTATTATCAAATCCGGTCTATAAAATAGTATTAGCAATTTTAAATATATTTTAGAAAGAATACACCAAGGAAATAAATTGGGCAGTTTTAAAGAACTAATTTTTTTATTGTTAATCTTTGCAAATAAACTAGTTATGTTAAGTACCTCGTGGCCCTTTAAGGTTAAAGCACTATAATAATCTAAGAATGCTTGCTCGGCACCGCCAAGTTTCCTATTCATTATAATGTTAAAGATTTTCATAAATTATATTTAGATAAACTTAAGCTATAAAAAGTATAAATCTAATGCTTATAATTAGATAAAATTCTTAAAGTCACAATAAAGCTGATCTTAGAAAAGTTACTTATTTTTTAACCATAAGGCTCGCTTCATGATCGTCAATCCATCTATTTTCAGCTAGAAGAATTTCAAATTTTTTTTCAGCAATTTTTTTATCTAACGGATTAGCTGGTTTATTGTACGTTTTAGTAAAATGTATACCTGTGTAACCAATGCCGAGTTCTTTGCAGTGTGCTTCTACAGAAAGCACGTTTTTTAATTGGTTGTCAACAAAGATTATTTTCCTCGGTTTTAACTTAGATAATTTTAGAAACTTACTAAGTACTTTCCCTTTAGGCTTCTTAGCGGCAAAAATTACACCGTCTTGAAATATTGGTTTGTTCCTGTCCTTCTTTCCTATCAATTCTCCTGCCTCGCTTAAATCAATATAATCTAATTCTGTAGATTTTGAAAAATCGATCCCAATATTTTTTATGGTTTTAATACGTAAATCAGCTCTATTTGGGATAATACCATAGCTACTAGTATTACCACTAGTTAAAGCAAAAACAATAATGCCAGCTTTTTGAGCGTTAGAGACAACCTTTGATATTTCCTGATCTACTATCATCGGTTTATAAGAGCTTAGTACTATACTTTTAAGTCTTGTTGCTTCTTCTGTCCCAAATTTTTTTTCGATTTGAGCAAATTTTTGTTTAAAAAATGATTTATGTTCCTGAAACATAACTTGATCACCGGAACAAAAAATGACATGTTTTACATCAAGCAAAACCATATCCCCTTTTTTTAACTTAGCAATTTCATCTTTAATTATCCCGATATCCTTTGTCTCTAGTACTGTTGCCCTCGCATGGAAAGCAAAGAATATGATAAAAATAATAAACGTACATTTAAAGGTACCGTTCATATAATGACCCTTGCATACATATAATAATCTTTCAACTCCCCCTCTACTAATTCATATTTTCTTAAATAACCTTCTCTCTGAAAACCACATCGGTCTAAAACTTTTATTGAGCGTTCGTTAGTGGTAATAACAGTCGCTTGTACCCTAATTATCCCAAGTGTATAGTCGGAAAATTTTAATATAGCTTTTATAGAACGAAGCATTATTCCTTTACCCCAAAAATTCGGGTCTAAATCATAACTAATTTCAGCTCTAGAATTTGCAAAAGAAATCATGTTAAAACCAGCTGTACCGATCATTATATTAGTTTCTTTAAGAGCAATAGCCCAATATATGCTTCTTTTTGAGGGAAACAAGCCTCCCCAATAACTAACTTCTTCTAGTGCGGCCTCAAAAGTTTTTGGTCTATTTTCATTGGTTAAAAACCCCGCCATCTGATTATTACTCATATAGTCTAGATAAGCTTGCGCATCTTCTTTAGAAATTTCCCTCAGAACAATGTCGCCTAAATCAATTGTTGGAAATGGTCCAAAAAAAGGTTGCACATTCATAATCAATTAACCCTTAATATATGAAATCTGATCTTGCACTCCATTTTCCTCAAAAGCCTTAATTCTTACTAAACAAGCAAGACATTTTCCGCATGAATCACCTTCGTTATTAGGGTTATAACAAGATATAGTTGTCGAATAATCCACTCCCATTTTAAGACCCATGGCAACTATTTCGGTTTTTGTCATATTAATAAGAGGTGCATGGATATTAATTTTATTTCCTTTTACCCCTTCAGCCGTTGCAAGGTTAGCCATAGTTTCAAAACTTTTGATATATTCAGGCCGGCAATCAGGATAATTAGAATAATCGGTTGCATGTACTCCAAGAAATATATCTCTGATACCTCTTACTTCCGCAAAAGCTAGAGCATAACTTAAAAAAATCGTATTTCTTGCCGGAACATATGTAAGTGGAATTTCATCTCCTACATCACTTGCTTTTTGATAATTAGGTACTTCTATATCATCATCCGTTAAGGCTGAACCTCCAAAATTCTTTAGATCAATATTTATAATTTTATGTTCTTTTACCTTATAATTTTTAACAAATTGTTGGATTTTTTGGATCTCAACTATTTGCTTCTGTCCGTAACTGAAACTAATTGCATATATTTCATACCCTTGTTGTTGTACGTAAGCTAGAACAGTTGAGGAATCAACTCCTCCACTTACCAATACTACTGCTTTCATCATCATTATTTATTTAACCAAATTCTACAAAGTTAGTTTCGCTTTAAGTTTGCGCTATATTTGAAGTTACCTTTATATAAAAGTATCTATTTCTTTCCTTAGTTACCCTATATGCTGCTTTTAAGTATCCAGGAATTTTTTTCATGTGTCTTAATTCTTGCAATCAAAAGGTCACAAGTTCCTTCATCATCAAATGTTTTTGCAACGGTTAGTGCAGCTTTTAAAGTCTTAATGACTAAATCTTGGCCTTGGAGCAACTCTTTTATCATAGTAGTTGAATCCGTATGTTCATCACTAGAAGAAATGGAGGTTAAATCTGAGTAGAATTTTAAACTTCCTGGTACTTTTTGCCCCAGCCATCTAATTCGTTCAGCTATTTCATCTATGGCATCGGCAAGGTCCGTGTATTGTTCTTCGAATAAACTATGTAATGATTTAAAGTGAGGTCCTGTCACGTTCCAATGGAAGTTTTGGGTTTTGAAATATAGGCTATAGCTATCTGCTAACACTGATTTTAAAGCATTAGCGATTTTTTCCTGATTCATAATAACACTAATTTGAAGTTGAAAAATTATTCTGGTATTTATACTTTATAATCTTACTCAGCTAGAGTAAATAATATATTTTATTCCTATGCTTTTTCTTACTCAATACCCAGCTCCTTGTGAATCTGATATGATAAACGGTAATTATTCTCAAGAGCAATAGAAACAGCTAGTTTTTTATTTGCACTATTGCGCCTTTCGTCATATTCGTCCATTGCTTGCACAAATACCGGTATATTATAGAGGGACTGGCCTAATTCTGGAACTTTGTTATACCCAGCTATATTGGCAGATATGATATATTTAAAGGCGGTAATTTTAGGCAGCAGCTCTTCTCTAATATTGTGATATTTCGAATTTGTTACCTTAGGAGAACAAATTATATCAATTCCATCCGGTAGGTCTTGATATAGAGTACCATTAGTTTCGATTTGAACCTTATAATTTAATTGCAGTAATTTGTGGCATAATCCATAGATAGGTTGTCTAAATGGTTCTCCTCCGGTAATCACAACCAGAAATATTGACTGTATTTTATTACTATTTTTGCTTAAGTACTCAACCTCCTCAATTATATCTTCAAGAGATTTTTCCAGATAATCCTCAAATTCTGTATCACAAAAACTGCAAGCTAAATTACACCCGCCTAATCTAATAAAAATTGCCGGAATTCCGCAATAAGGTCCTTCAGCTTGTAAGGTTTTAAAAATACTTTTTATAGATAAAGATCGGCCATCTCCTTTAACAACTGGGCGCTTTAAGTTATTACCGAACATATCATTACCTTAACTTTAGTGATGATAACCCAATCAAGGCAAAAGCAATTGCTAGAATCCAAAATCTTATAACCACTTTAGTCTCTGGCCATCCTTTTTTTTCAAAATGATGATGAATAGGAGCCATTTTAAAAAATCTTTTCCCCTTAGTCATTTTAAAATAATAGACTTGGATGATTACCGAGACAGTTTCAATAACAAAGACACCACCTATTATGGCGAGCACAATTTCATGTTTGGTAATAACGCTAATAGTACCGATAACCGCCCCAAGAGATAAACTTCCAGTATCCCCCATAAATACTTCCGCAGGTTTGCAGTTATACCACAAGAATCCAAGACCACTACCAACTATTGCGCAACATACCACTGCAAGCTCTCCTACATGTGGTACATATATAATTTGCAAATAATTTGCATAAGTAAAGTTGCCTACTAGGTAAGAAATAATAGCAAAGGCACTAGCTGCTATTGTGACAGTACCGATAGCTAGTCCATCAAGACCATCCGTTAGATTTACCGCATTAGAAGAACCGATAATAACGCACATTGCGAAGGGAAAATAAAAATAACCAAGGTCTATCAAGAGAGTCTTAAAAAAAGGTACCGCTAAATCTGTTGCGTGGGAATGGAGAGAGCAATATTTTATACCTCCGAACGCAATAAGACTAACAGCAAATTGAAAAAATAACTTCTTTTTACCGGTAATACCACGATAATTAAATTTGCTAACTTTAGTATAATCATCTAAAAAACCTAGTATTCCAAAAGTTATCAGGACAAAAACAATTATCCAAACATAAGGATTTGCTAAATTTGAAAACAATAATATTGAGGGTAATATGGAGCCAATAATTATTAGTCCGCCCATCGTAGGAGTACCCGCTTTAGCAAAATGAGTATCTGGACCGTCTTCTCTGATTGGCTGTCCTCGTTTCTGTAATGTCCTTAATTTTAAAATAATTTTTGACCCTATTAGAAAACTTATAAGTAGACTGCTTAGTATCGCCATGCCACTTCTAAATGTAATATAAGTCATTAAATTGGCTATATGCCACTGACTTGCATATGGCAGTAATATGTTATAAAGCATTTCTAACTCCTAGTGCTTCGGCAACTTTTTCCAAATGAATGCTTCGTGAGCCTTTAATTAGGATAATTTCTTCACCTTCAATGTATTTATTAATATTAAAAGCTAGTTCTTCAGAAGTTTTATAGGTGTAAACTAAAATATTTTCTGGAATTTCTTTGGCGATCTCGGGCATAACGTTTCCTACCAAAAACAATTTTTTTATACCGGCTTTAACAATATACGGCAGGAGGGCAAAATGAAACTTTAACTCTTCCTTACCAAGCTCTTTCATATCGCCTAATACCGCGCTCTTTTTCGGGTTTTTAAATTGATGTAAATATGCAAGACCGGCTTTCAGGGATTCAGGACTTGCATTGTAGTAATCAGTTATTATAGAATATTTTTTATCTTCTTTCTTAACATCCACAACCAGTCCTCGGCCGATTTGAAGCTTGAATTGTGCTAGAGCCTTTACTGCTTGATTTATATCCAGTCCAAGGCAATAGACAACGGCAAGGGCGGCTGCAAAATTAATTGCCATATGCTTTGGTACGACAGGCATAACAAATTCTATCTTGTCATGAAAAATGTTATAGGTTAATTTAACCATATTTTGGTCTACCAGTGAATAAGAGACAAATCTTATATTAGCAAGTTGCGATTTACCAAAAGTTTTGATATTTCCAATTCCAGCCCTATCTATATTCTCGATACATCTTTTATAAGTTGAAATATCGCGATTAAGTATGGCAATTCCAGTATTAATATCGAGTCCTTCAAAAATTTCTGATTTTGCATCGGCGATTTTCTCAATAGAGGTAAAAAATTCCAGATGTACGGGAGCTACTGAAGTAATTATAGCTATATCTGGTGTAACCTGTTTGGTTAAAAGGCTAATTTCTCCTGCTTTGTTCATACCCATTTCGATTACGGCAAATTCATCATCATCGGCAACAGAAGCTAAATTGATAGGAACACCAATGTGATTATTAAAATTGCCTCTACTAACAAAAGTTTTACCGAAAGAGTTAAGTATTAAGCCTATTATTTCCTTAGTACTGGTTTTGCCTACACTACCCGTAACACCAATAAAATAAGCTTTAGAATTCTGTCTTTTATATTCAGCTAAACTTTGTAATGCTTCAAAGGTATCCTCTACTTTTATTAGTTTATTTGCAGGGGCGTTTTTTATATCTTGGCTTACAATAGCTAACCCAGCACCTCTGGCAAAAGCGTCAAGAACAAATTCGTGTCCATCTCTTGCCCCACCTTTCAAAGCAATAAAAATATCCCCTTTTTCTATGTCTTGGGAGTTAAACTGAACCTTTCCAAATTTATCATTAGTTTCTAGGTTAAGGGAGAGAGCCTGACCAATTTGTTCTGATGTCCAAATCATATTTTGTATATTTATTAAAATTACTTGTTTTTTAAAAGCACCATTTTTCGTGCAGTTTCAATATCACTAAAAAACAAAGTTCTATTTCCGATAATCTGGTAAGTTTCATGTCCTTTACCCGCAATCAATAGTATATCGTTTTTCTTCAGTTTTCCTATAGTTCTCTTTATAGCAAGTTCTCTCCCTGGAACTTCTTCGGCTCCGGCCGCTCCTTTTAAAACATCAAGCCGAATTTTCTCCGGATTTTCGGTTCGTGGGTTATCATCTGTAACTACAACATAATCAGCTAATTTGCAAGCGACTTGTCCCATTAGTTCTCTTTTTGAGGGATCACGATCACCACCACATCCAAATACTACATATAACTTTCCTCCTTGCTGTGCTTTGATGTTTCTCAACTCCAATAATGACTTTTCTAAAGCGTCCGGTGTATGTGCATAATCAACAAATACCTGCATCTCACTTTCGAGGGTAGTTATTCGCTGTAGCCTACCAGTTACAGCTGTAACTTGCTCTAGAACTTCAACTATGCGATCAAAGTCAACCCCAAGATTTGCCGCCATTTTAGCAGCCATCAGAAGATTTACGGCTTGGAAAGATCCGATAATATTAGTGGTGAAAGCATAATTTCTTTTATTATATTCAAAATCAACTATGTTGCCGGTAATAGAACTACTAATATTTTTTACTTTTATATTCCCGCTTTTACCAACCCCAAAATAGTGAATTCCGTGCTTAGTAAAGAAATTTTTAACAAAATCCCCATAGGTCGAATCTAATATTTCTGAGTTAATTACCACTTCTCCTTCTTCTTCTAAGTTATCTCTGAAAAGCTGTAATTTAGCCTCAAGGTAATTATCCATGGTTTTGTGGTAGTCTAAATGATCTTGGGAAAAACTAGTAAATCCGGCTGTTTTTGCTTTTATGTCTCCTAGCCTACGTTGAGTGATTCCGTGACTTGAAGCTTCAAATATGACGTTACTGATTTTCTTCTCTGCTAGCTCATTCAATATTTTTCGAAAAGTAATTGGATCGGCTGTAGTTAGAGACTGTGGTAACTCCTTTAAGAATTTTCCCTCTAACTCTATCGTGGAGTTAATACCAAGTGTACCGATAGTTGCTGCTTCTTGCCCAAGTAATTTTAAGATTTGGTAAATATAGGAAACTACTGAAGTTTTGCCATTAGTTCCGGTTATAGCCACAAGATTTGCGGAAAGGTTTGGGTAGATTATTCCGGCAGCTATTGCGAGGGCTAACCTTATATTCTGGATATAAAAAACTTCTTCTTCTTTTCTGCTTGCATCTTCTGTAAAAACAATTTTGGCAACTTGTAACGCTTCATTAATAAACTGGTTACCATCTATTGTCTCGCCTCTTATTGCGAAAAAGGCGTCATCTGGCCTAATGTTTCGGGAATCACAAGAAACACCTTTGATATTATGTTTTCTAAATAAACTCTCTATCTTTTCTCTCACCTAAGTCCTACCATTTATTATATAATCAATATTATTTAGCTCCTGAACTTCTGGATCGTTTTCCTCGAGCTTATTCATTCCGTATAAGACAGCCATTCGTTCAAAAATTGCCCCAACTGTTGGAGCAGCCGTCCATCCCCCCCCCGCAAAACCATATGTTTCTTTAATTCCTTGAGGCTCGTCAAATATTACATAAATAATATACTTAGGATTTGTAGCAGGCATAATTCCAAAAAATGAAGACATTCTTTTATCTTTATAATATTTACCGCCAATAACTTTTTCTGCTGTTCCTGTTTTCCCTCCTACATAATATCCTTTAACTTCTGCCTTTTTACCAGTACCCTCTAAAACCACTAATCTCATAAGTTGCCGCATGTATTTTGAGGTACTTTCCTTAAAAATACGCTCTCCCATAACCGGTTCATCATTTTTCCTCTTAAGCACAGTAAGAGGGTACATGATGCCGCCATTAACAAGGGGCATCATTGCTTGCACAAAATGCGCGGGGCTTTCTGAAATTGCATAACCGTACGACATTGTTACTAAACTTAAATCATTCCACCTTGAATGGGGAGGGAAAAGAGGCCTTGCTCTTTCTGCTAATTCAATCTCAAGTTTGTCTAATAATTTCAGTTTTTTTAGGTAGCTCCTTAGGCTGTTTTTACCAATCTCAAGCATTATCTGGCTTACACCTATGTTACTCGAGTGAAGGAATATTTCTCCGATACTATGCCAGCCTTTGACAGGATGATAATCTTTAACTTTAAATTTACCTACTTTCATATAACTAAGGTCATAAGCATCATTCATTGAGATAACGCCAGTATCAAGACCAATTGCTAAAGTTAAGGCTTTCATCCCCGACCCCATTTCATAAGCCCCTTGGGTAACTGTGTTAAACAATTGGGTACTTGAAGCATTACCTGGGTAATGTGGATCAAAGTCAGGGTTACTAACCATGGCAATTATTTCTCCGTTATTTGGATCAACAATAATGCCCGCAGCTCCCTTAGCCTTAAATTTCTGAACGGTTTTGGCAATTTCCTCTTCTAAGATACTTTGTACTCTAACATCTATAGATAATTGTAAGCTAGAATCCTTAAGGTGGTTATCGTTATCTTGCGTTGTTAATAACTTATTAAAAAATTTTTCAACGCCGGCTAATCCTTCCATGTCGCGGCCTACATAACCTACAAGGTGAGATAACAAATTACCGTAAGTATATATCCTTTTCTGTTCTCTTTCAAATTCAAGACCAGGTATACCAAGGTTATAAATATGCTCTTGCTGTCTCGGAGAAATATCTCTTTTGATCCACACAAATTTCTTATCACTTCGTAGTAATTCTAATGTCTTTTTCTTTTCCAATTCTGGGAACACAGTAATTAATTTCTGTACTAAAGATTCAACATCAACAATTTTTTGAGGCTTAGCATATAATGAAGCTATAGGTAAGTTTACCGCCAGTAAGTTACCGTATCTATCAACAATATCCCGCCTAAACATATTGTTTTTGCCAAGAAATTTATTAGCCTCAATAAAATCGGTAGTTGCTACGAAAACTAGCCTTATAGCTACAATGGAGAAGAACAGTAAAAAACCTGTAATTACCAAGATTAACCTGATTTTTATTGCATTCTCTGAAGTGTCCCAGATAAATATTTGTTTTGCTAAATTTTTATTAGGTTTAAGTCTATTATTTAATGTTTTTGGAAAGGAACTACATGTTTTAAGAAGCTTTTTTATTTTTTTTAAAAAATAATGTTTTAGTTTTAATACGGATATTCTTATATATAGGATTCCAAATAGTAGAAGTTTAAGAACCCTGATTATTGTTCTTTTAAGGCTTAAACCGATAGGATGTTTTTTACCATTCATAGTATAGGTATTATCATCTTATATAATAACAACACTAACAATCCTGATTGTTGTTTCGGTAAGGTATAGCATACTGATTCCATATAGGTAACTTTAATTTAGGTAAAGGAATATACATCTTCAATTTATGTAAGAAATGAAACTGACATACACTAAACGCAAAAAACTTCAATTATAATATCATATAAGGGTAATAAAGAAAAGCCCCTGTAAAATTTACAGAGGCTTTCAATATATTTATACTTTAACAAATGTAAGGTTTAAAAAAGAGATTAGAAGTTAACTCTAACCCTTAAATTGCCTTGATGGGCGACATATTTTTTAGCCATATGAGCATCATAACCTAAACCATATTCCATATTGTTATAAGATGTATTTAAGCTCAGACCGGCATTAAATAAAGTCTTAGCTGGCTTCCCACCTTTAGTTCTTAGATAGTCTTTTATTGAAGCTAATCTAACATCAGATTTTTGCTTTTTCCCTATTAAGTCATGGTTTACAAAGCCGTGGATTTCCGGAACTACATTTAACCCGTTTAGCGCAGTGCCAGAACCATAGATTCTTGCTCCTGCTACTAATTCTACCCTATTTAGCTCTTTTCTAGAAACTATTAAGTTTTGATTAACTGTACCAGTCTCTGTATATCCAGCACTATTAACCTTTGTTACCCTAACCCCAGCCATTGGAGTAAAAGATGCTTGCTTTAGATAAGTATTATAGCCAAGCATTAATTCTCCTGAGAAAGACATAGCTCTGTAGTTACCGGTAGCAAGCTCAGTAGCTGTGGCACCTGTTCTTCTTGTTTCTTTAGTTTTTACTTTATTAGTACCAACCGTTACAATACCGTGCGTATACCAATTATCTGTGATCTGCTGTAAGCCATATATAGAAAGCATAAGAGAATCCACTTTTGTTTTATCTCCAGACTTGAAATGTTTATGCTTAACATTCGTATTTAGATATGAAAGAGCAAGACCGATAACCATATCTTCATTAGCCTTTGTATCAAAACCTAAGCTTGCTCCCCCTACTGACGCAGTATAACCTGCTGCTCCTTTATTGGTCTTCTGCTTTACCTTAAGCATTGAAGGGTTAACCCATAAACCATATGCAGTGGTGTAATCACCGGCAGATAAACCACTATTTCCGGTTGAAGCTAATTCTGCTTTATGGTCTAAAACCTGAGGTCTACCGCCTATCCTATTTGCTACTATATTAGAGCTAATATCTCTTGTTAAATCTGCAAGTATAGGAGTTTCAGTTGGAGTTAAGCGTTTGACAAAATCTTCCCATTGAGCATTGTTTATACCTGCTGCTGCTGCCGCCGCTTGAGTTAGACCGATCTTTGCTATCACCGTTTCATTATACCTATCTTCAGAATCAAGAGTAGCATAAGCATTAGCGGCAGTCGTGATCACTGCTAAAGTAGAAACTGTTGTTAACAGATTTTTAAATAATTTTGATTTTTTTATCATAGTTTTTTCCTATTTTTATTTACAGTTAATAAATATTTGGTTGAAACAAATAATTAGTGACTACCAAAATTATGGATTAGGCTAAGTAGATCTATCTTAAGTTACCTTACGATAGACGCCTTAAACTTCAATTACGAACTACAGTATAAAGGTTTCTAAAGGCACCCTGCAATGATTACGTTTATTGTAAATAAGACAAATTTTTTAAACAGGTAAATTTATCACAGTTTTCTTATTTTGCCTTAATTATCGAGACCACGATTCCTATTAATATCAAGACTATAGTTAGTAAAAGCGGGATCAATTTCGGTATTGGTATAAAATGTGCTACTAATATTTTAACGCCTATTAAGATTAAAATAATAGCAAGAGAATATTTAATATATTTGAATCTTTCTACAATATCCTCTAAACAAAAAAATAAAGCCCTAAGTCCCAGAATAGCAAAGATATTGGAGCTATAAACTATAAAGCTGTTTTGGGTAACTGCAAAAATAGCAGGTATACTATCAATAGCAAAAATCAGATCCATTGATTCAATAGTAACCAAAGCCATAAATAAGGGGGTAAAAAATAGCTTTCCATTTTTTCGAATAGTAAATTTATTACCGACTAATTCCGGATGAAGGTTTAAATGGCTGCTGACCCATTTAAATATAAACATATCGCTTATTTTGGTAGGGGGCTTATCGAGCATATATAAAGTCTTAATACCAGTAACGATAAGAACTGCGGCTAAAATAAACAATATCCACGAGAATTGCTCAAGTAAAGCCGCTCCAACATAAATCATTATAGCTCTTAAAACAATTACTCCTAGTATTCCCCAAAATAAAACCCTATGTTGGTATTGCTGGGGAATTTTAAAAAACCTGAAAATCATTGATATCATGAAAATATTGTCAAGTGACATGGTTTTCTCGAGAAGAAATCCTGTATAGTATTCACTTGCGCTCTCTGAGCCAAATTCCCTAAAAACAAACAAACCAAATAAACAGGATATAGCTATATAAAAAAGGCTAAGATAGGCACTTTTTTTGAAGGTAATTATTTCATCTTTTTTATTTAGTACTCCCAAATCAAAGATTAATAGGATAATTATTACACAGGCAAAAACGCTCCACGCAAAATTTTGTACATCCATATAAAGTATGTCCATTAAATTAATATAATTAGGTAATCATATAATTGATTTTATAAATCGCAAAAAATAAACAATTATTAAATTAGATAGAGATTTTAACTGTGCTTTTATCGCTAAGTATAATTAAATTAAATATCTAGTTATAAGCTAATTAGCTAAATGATCTTTGCATTTGCATATTATTTGTTCTAGGTATAAAATATGCTAAATATTTTATAGGTGAATTTTTTCAATGTCAGGCCAGATTTTAGAACTCATAATTTTTGCAGCTATTGCTTTTTTTATAATAAATAAGCTTATATCTGTTTTGGGAAAAACATCAGGCGAAGATGACCCTGCTAAAAACAACAGTTTTTTCGGCGAGAATGTAGGTAACAATCTAAAAGACGTAACATATAGTGCAAGTAGTGCAAATATATTAAAACCCAAATTCTTGAAAGTAAGTAGACCGAATTTAAAAGGTCTAGTTTTAGAAGAGAATAGGGAAGCGGTTGAAAAAGGACTACACGAAGTTCTAAATAAAGTCCCTGCTTTTGATATTCAACGTTTTACTAAAGGAGCAAAATTAGCTTTTCAAATGATAATTGAATCTGCTTTGCAAAACGATGAGAAACAATTGGAAGAGTTAATAGATAAAAGGTATATTGATAGTTTTAAAACAATAGCTCCAAGCTATGGCAATTTTAATTCAGATAACAATAAGCTTGCGGCTTACATATCTGACATATACTTATTTGGTAATAATATCTTTATAAAAGTATTTTTTATCGGTAATATTATTACCGATAAAATTAAAGAATTACAAGAAGAATGGACTTTTTCTAAAAGTACTTTAGGTGGGGACCCTACCTGGTATTTAGCCAATGTTGATAGGCCGCAATAGGAAGTAATTACTTCTACTCCGAACAGGTTTTTGTGTAGTTTTGTTAACATTATCATTTGTTCCCTAATACTACTTAAGCTTAATATATACATATCACAAGATTCAGATAAGAAGCAAATAGCAGCCATAATAAATATATTAACATCACATATGCTATAATAGGATACTTAGCCCAGCTTTTAATTATTATATATATAGTAATTGCAACAATAGTAAGGATGTCCAGCAAAGCTAAGCCAGTTAAGTGCCAACCGAAAAATATTGGGGTCCATATCCAATTCAGCACTAGCTGTATTATAAAAAGTACTAATATATGTCTTGCTTTTTCCTCTTTTCTATTTTGCCATAAAAAATGTCCTACTAAGGCAAGCAAAGTGTATAATATACTCCATACTATAGGAAAAACAAAATGGGGGGGCGTTAGCGACGACTTTGTAATAGTATGGTACCATTCCATGTTTGAACTGGTAATACTGCCCAGAGCGAATCCTATAAGTTGGAAAAACAAAATCCATATAAGAGCTTGGAAAAGCTTATTGGTGATAATCATTGAAATATTTTTTTAATCCTATTTTATTTTTTATGAAAAAGTTATTTTTTACAAAAGAATAAATTATTTGCATAGAGTATCTGTAAAAATTTGTTGCATTAAATCATTTGTGTCTATATAAAGAATCTTGCTGACGCAATCTACAACTAAATAAACATATTTAAGTCTGTGGCTGTGCGTGCAAATTGTTTTATGGCCCCTTCGTCTAGCGGTTAGGACGTTACCCTTTCACGGTGAAAACACGGGTTCGATTCCCGTAGGGGTCACCATATATATTTCCCAAGTTATAGTACTGGTTCTTGTACATCTTAGCCGTTTTAATCTCTCAAAATTATTCTGAAAAGAAGCTGATATTTTTGTAGATAAAACAAGCAATATTAGTTATTATCGCAAGACAAGATAAAAGTATAGTTCTAATTTAGGTAAAGCTTATGAGCATTGGTGCCGGTCAATTACTAATTATTCTGGTAATTATTCTAGTGTTATTCGGGGCAGGAAAATTACCTCAGGTAATGTCTGATTTAGGTAAGGGTCTTAAATCTTTTCGCGAAGGGATGAAGGACAATAAGGATGAAAATAGCGATAAATAATATTCTATAAAATTGAGTTTATGAAAAACAAAAAGTTTATTTTGCCTTTATTAGGTGTATTGGTTTTTTCTCTTATATCTTGTAAAAGCAAATTGAAAGATGAAGAAATAATTCCGCCGCAACAGAGTTATGATGCTGGTATAGTACAACTTGAAAAAGGTGAATATAAAAAGGCAGCAGAACATTTTGAGAAAGTATTTTTTCAGCACCCAGGAAACGCAATAACCCCTCAAGCCGAGTTAATGCAAGCGTACTCTTTATATCTTGCCGGCGAGTATGATGAGGCGATTGATGTACTTGATATATTCATTAAATTACACCCAAGGCATGAAGATATAGCTTATGCTTATTATTTGAAAGCTCTTTCTAATTACGTTCAGATTTCCAGTGTTTTATTGGATCAGTCTAGGACCAGATATGCAAAAGAAGGCTTGGAGGAAGTGATTAGGCGCTTCCCTGCTACCAAGTATGCTATTGATGCTGCTCTTAAATTAGATTTAGTAAATGACCATTTGGCAGGGCAAGAAATGTCTGTGGGGAGATATTACTTGAAAAGAAAAAACCCGATAGCAGCTATCAAGAGATTCCAAAATGTTATTGATGAATATCAAACCACTTCTCATGCGGAAGAAGCGTTATATAGGCTAGTTGAGAGTAATATGATGCTAGGTTTAAAAGACGAAGCAGAAAAATATGCCGGCGTACTTGGTCATAATTATCCGGGGGGGAGCTGGTTTCATAATGCACGTAATTTATTAAAATAATGCTACTTCATGCTGCAAAACCTATCAATTCAGGATTTTCTATTAATTGAGAAATTAGACCTGGATTTTGAAGACGGGTTTTGCACTATTACCGGTCAAACAGGTGCCGGTAAGTCAATTTTGCTTGACGCTATCCTATTTGCTTTAGGCTCAAAAGTCGGTGGGGAAGTCGTACGTGCTAAACAAGAAAAAGCTATAGTTACTCTTACTTTTACAAGAGTAGACCAAGCTGCCGAATATTTATATGCTTACGATATCAACCTTGATGCAGGCGATGACGTAGTAATAAAGAGAATTCAGTATGCTAACGGCCGTAGAAAGTTTTTTATTAATGATAATATAGTGACTCAGAAGGTAGTCTCTGATTTATTCGAGTATCTTTTAGAAATTCACGGACAACATAACCATACATTGCTTTTGAAGACCTCTTCCCACTTAGAAATACTTGATCAATCTTCTGGTAACCTTCAACTGAAAAAAGAGGTAATGGATCTATATAAATTATGGCAGGAATTACATTCTGAAATATTAAAAGCAAGCGCAGAAAAAGAAGCTATTATTAAAGAAATAGATTATCTAACTCATATATGCCAAGAACTAAAAGTTTTAGATATTAAGGATGGTGAGGAAGAAGAGTTAACCGAAATTAAAAAACGACTGCAAACCCGAGAGAAAGAAATTAAGTTAATAGAATCTATTTTGAATGATATAGAGGGAAGTAATATAGAACAAATTATAGCTAAAACCCAAAGGAATATAAATAAATAGGAGAATATTGAAATATATAATAATGTAAATATCTATTTAGATGAAATATATAATAAAGTAGAAGAAACTAAATCAGCTTTAACTAATATTCTATATGGCTTTGATTTGCCAGACCATTCGCTGCCCGAAATAGAGGATAGATTATATTCGATTAGATCCATTTCTAGAAAGCATGGATGTGCTGTAAGTGAATTAGGCAACTTGAGACAACATAGCGAAGAAAAGCTTATATTACTTGAACAGAAGATTAAAAACAGCACAGAGTTGAATGAGAAGGTACTAAGTGCTAAACAAGAATATTTACATAAAGCAACTTTACTATCCGAAAATAGGCAAATAGCAGCGCGAGGGCTTGAGACAAAAACTATGGGTGAGTTGTCGATGCTGGATATGAAGAAAGCACTATTTGATGTTGAAATTAATTCAGAAGAGAAGAACGCTGGGATTAACGGCATAGATGAGGTAAGATTTCTTGCTTCGACCAACCCCGGAATGCCACGAGCCCCTATTGATAAAATAGCTTCTGGAGGCGAACTATCAAGATTCATGCTTGCATTTAGAACTGCATTATTTGATAAAACTACTCAAAAAACTATTATTTTTGACGAAGTAGATGTAGGAATTAGCGGTAGTGTCGCTGATGCTGTTGGGCAGAGACTAAAAACCTTAAGTAAAGTTGCACAAGTGATAGTAATTACCCATCAGCCGCAAGTTGCTGGTAAAGCCAACCAGCATATCCTAGTGGAAAAAACTCAGATGACGGCGAATACTTTAGTTACTGCTCATTCTCTTAATCGTGAAGAAAGATCACGCGAACTAGCTAGAATGATTTCCGGCAAAGAAATAACTGCTAATTCTCTTGCTGCTGCGAAAGAGTTAATGTAAAGCGAATTAAAAACTGTGTAAAGGTAACCGGATGAGCTGTAATTTTAACCATTATAGCTTTTTAATAAATCATATTTAAATTCGCTCTAATAAATTTATTTGGTAACTCATAAACTTTATGTAAGTTCTATTTTTTACTATTTCCATACAATATTTCAAATTGATTTAGCTCTAGCGGTCAGTCTTTCAGAGGTATAGACTATTTTCTTAAGGTATTTTGGAGAGATAAAATATTTTTTTCTAAATTGCTTTATCATCGGGAGAAACGCCTTTATTGTTGTTAGTTTTCCTGATTTGACGATTTACCGATTTAATCGGATTAGGTAGGGTATATGACCTTTCTGTTTCGGCAGGAAAGGCAAAAAACGGCCGAATTCTATCCATGCCTTTGTCAACTATCAGAAATAACAGGATATTTATTATCCCATTTACTTCAAATTGTTTTAACTCGAAATGCGCTATTTTTTCGTTAGCAGCTGTATAAATTTTCTTTAAATCGCTAATGGACTTCTTTTAAATCTTTATATATATGAAATATATTTTACAAAATTTCTTACCATATGTACTATGTAAAGTTACACTATAGTATTTGGAAAAATGCTACCTATTTCCTTTCAGAAAACTCTTTAATCCATCAACATAAGCAACATAAATTTGTCCAATCCTTGTAATTCTTCCTTACACATATATGTTTACAGCACGGGCTATGTATGTAGCCTTGTTAATTACAATAGTATTATCGTGAGATTTTACATGGATACAGCCCAAATATAATATTGGGTAGACGCTTATCAAATAGTTATTAATAATAAAATAAATCATAATTTAAAAACTACTAACGACTTAATTAACTACCTAACAACTATTGCTCCGCAAAAGGTTATAATACAAACGCACCCTGAACGATGGGCGTATTCGTATCCTACTTTTATTTTTTCATTAATTTTAGACGGGGGAAGTAATTTGATAAAATTTCTTATACATACGTTAAGGTCTAAAGGCTTTGGGGCATAATAATGATAGATATTAACTTTGAGTCTTCCATAAATGAAGTGGATTATAATTTTTTAATGAATAATTCATTGGAGATTAATTTTTATAATAAGCTAGAATGGCATAATGTATTAAAAAAAACTTTCAATTTAGAGCTTAACTATTTAACAATATATGAAAATAAAAAAATAAAAGGAGCGATAGCTTTTTGCCAAGTTTCTAGCTTTGTGAAAGGAAAGTGCTTAATATCTTTACCTTTGTCTCACCAAGTTCCTTTATTAGCTATTGAAAAAAATATTTACATTTGGCATTAAATAAAATAAACGAATTATCCAGTAAGGAGTTGAATCATTTAGTAAGGATAGGTTAAATAATACCTCATTCTATCGTTCGGAAAACCTCACTAATTGTATAGAGTTAAATAAATTTGCTTCATATAATAATTATTTATCTAGTTTAAGTTCAAATGTTAGAAGAAAGGTTAATAAAGCAACTAGTATTTTTGAAATAATTACAGATAAAAATCTAGAAACATTTGAGCACTTAGCTAGATTAATTTCCTATTCTAAACTAAAATATGGGGCGCCAGTTTATCCAGAAGAATTTTTAATAAATATTTACAATTTAGTCCCAAAAGATAATTATGATATTTATCTAGGTAAATATCATAATGAGTTTATAAGCGCTATAATAATTTTCAAGTTTAACGGACATCATATATACTATACTGGTGGATCAATTCAAGACCACGAAAGCTCAAAATACTATTGTAACTATTTATTATTTAATAAAGCTATAGAAAATGCATTTAATCAAGGAGCTAGAATATTTGATTTTGGCACTTCAGCAAAAAATCATCATAGCTTGATTGAATTTAAAAAAATGGCAGCCTGTTATAATATTCATCAGACATTGTTTATCAGTAATCATTATATTAATCCAGTCGCTAGAGAAGGCATTCTTGCTTCTATGGTGGCATACACCTTAAAGTCTCTGCCAGTTAAAACTAGTAAATATTTAAGTAAAAGATTATTATTAGAAGCATTATGAACTTTTTTTATAAGAGCCTAAAGCTAGTTTTTTATTATATTGAGAATAAAATTAGCGATTTTTATATTAAAATTTCAGGACTAAAAGCACCTACGGTAAATATCCCAAGTTATGAAGTAAATTCTTTAAGGATTTTTCAGGCCAGCACTATTGTAACCACAGTTGGGGTTTCTAATAAAGCAGTTAACCTCTATAAAAAAATTTT
>CAIKLL010000176.1 GCA_903828265.1 uncultured Rickettsiales bacterium | reverse complement strand
CGCCAGAAGAGAAGTCCACTTTCAAAAGAAAAAAAGAGTGATAATTTAGTTAACACATTGGTTAATTAAATTAGAGTTTAAATTAAATTGAATGAGGAAATATAGTATGCCAACAATAAGAGAAGTGCTATACCAGCACGCAAAAGGAAATAGTCAAAGACAAATATCTAGATCATTTGACCTATCAAGAGATACAATAAGAAAGTACCTTGCTCTAGCAAAGCAAGAGAACTTTAGCATTTTAGCTAGTGATGATGAACTAAATAAGATAGCAATCAAGGTCGAAGAAAAATTATATAAGAACGAAGCTATACAAAAATCCTCTGCAATGGCTACTCTTGCAAAATATAAAGAGGAAATAGGTAATTGGCTTAGCCAGCGAAGTATAACTCACACTCAAATTCAGCGTTTATTGTTGGCAGAAGGTGTAAAAGTAAGTACCCGCAGTATTAACCGATACATTGAAAAAGAATTTCCCAAAATACCTAGAAGCACTATTCATATGAAAACTGAAGCTGGTCAAGAAGGGCAAGTAGATTTTGGTCATGTCGGAACAATGCAGGATATTAGCGGTAAAAGTAGAAAACTCTATGTTTTTGTAATGACGCTATCGCATAGTCGTTACCGTTATGTAGAGTTCACTTTTTCGCAAGATCAAGTAAGTTGGGCTCAACTCCACATAAATGCTTTTAATTTTTTTGGAGGAGTGCCTGCTCGAATAATATTGGATAACTTAAAAGCCGGAGTAATTAAACCAGACATTTATGATCCTATCTTAAATGAGACTTACTCGGAGTTATCAAGATTCTATGGTTTTACAATAGATCCTGCCAAGGTCTACAAACCTGAACACAAAGGAAAAGTAGAGCGTTCTATTAGAATAGTTAGAGAGCAACTGATAGCTGGTAAATTATATCAAAATATTACTGAGGCTAATACCGAAGCAATCAAATGGTGTAAAAACGAAATATCTCACAGAGTATGCAGCACAACAGGATCAAAGCCAATTGACACCTTTTTATTAGAAGAAAAAGAATGCTTAATCGAGCTAACATCTGGTATTTTTGATATGCCTATCTGGACTGTCTGTAAAGTACAGAAGGATCACCATTTTGTAGCCAAGGGGAATTTTTATTCAGTACCAACAAAATATATAGGAGAAGAGATTACTATTCGTATTGGGTTAAAAACGGTTGCTGCTTATTATAAACATCAAATCATAAAAATCCACCCAAGAAATTATGATAATGGCAAGTGGATTACTGATGAAAAAGATTATCCTAAATCAGCTCTATATTATCTAGAGAACACGGCTGATAAATGTTTAAACTCCGCTAAAAGCATAGGTGATTCTACATATCAAATAATAGGCAAAGTGGTTGATTCTGGTAGTAGAATTGGCTTGCGTAAGGCTCAAGCTATTTTGAGATTATCAGAGACATATGGCATCGATAGATTGGAGGCGGCATGTTTACGGGCGGTGGCTTATGATAATTATGCTTATGAAGCTATATCCAATATTTTAAAAAACAAACTAGATCAACAAGCCAGCCAGAGTCTCAAAGTCGATAAAGTTAAGAATATTAAGGCTAGTGCTTATATTAGAGATTCTAAGGAATATAGCTCTGATATGGAGGTAAATTATGCCTAATAGTTTGCAACTTGGTAATTTAGTACAACAACTAAAGCTATCTGGTATATCTGATAGTTTAGAAAGTAGATTAAGACAAGCAAAAGATGCTTCAATGCCATATGAAGAACTACTATCAATGCTATTTCAAGATGAATTAGATAGTAGAAATCAAACTTCTCTGCAAAGAAGGATTGGTCAAGCAAAGTTTGAAGAAGTAAAAACATTTGAAGGGTTTGATTTAAAACGCTATTCATTGAAAATCCGACATGCGATTAATGATTTAATGACTGCTAAGTTTATTAAAGAAAGGAATCATGTAATCATTATGGGACCAGTTGGCACAGGCAAAACTCACTTATCACAAGCGCTTGGAATGTTGGCTTGTCAACGAAATAGAAAAGTAAAATTTATACGTAGCAATGAGCTGCTCAATGAATTTTATCGCTCTAGGGCAGATTCTACCTATGATGCTCTTTTTAAGCGTTATACAAAATTTGATGTATTGATACTAGATGACTTTGGTTTAAAAATTTTATCAGCAGAACAATCATCAGATCTATATGACTTAATAGCGGCAGTACATATCAATGCCAGTTTAATCATCACAACAAATAGAAAGATTGAAACATGGGCAGAAATATTTTTTGATCCAGTTATGGCCAATGCTGCTTTAGACAGAATAGTTAACAATGCTTACAGGGTAGTGTTAGAAGGCGATTCTTATAGAAAAAACTTTATACCTAAATTTAAAATGGAGGATGACAAAGTGCAGCAAAAAAGTTAGTATGAAGTGGACTTCTCTTCTGGCGCAGGGGTGGACTAAAATACCTGGCGCACAACATCTTTTGACGGCGGCGGTATGAAAGGGTTGTTTTCTGCATATTTCATGAAACAATTCTGCCAAGATGCAGGCATTCCGGGAAATAAAATCTATGAATATTTTGATATAATTACCGGTACTTCTATCGGCGGAATTCAAGCACTTGGATATGCAATAGGTCTTAGTCCCGATGATATGATTAATTTCTTTCTTAGCAATCAAAATCCTCTGGATTCAGGTGCTACTAACCCTAACAGCATATTCTATCCTGCCGTATCAACTATACAAAAGGTTAATACTCTGCTTTATGGTGATCAGACTTTTTATACCAATACCGCTTTAAAAATTCAACTCAATAGCGTCTTTGGCTCGCTTAGAATGTTCCAACTTAAGACTAATGTTTTAATAACTTCGGTTGAAGTATTTTTAACTAATATACCGGATGTTGGGAATGACGTATCAAATTATCGCCCTGTATTATTCTCTAATATGAAACTACCTGGTCTTGAGGGGCAAAATTATTTAGTACAAGACGTAGCATTAACTACAAGTGCAGCCCCTATTTACTTTCCGGCAGTGACTATACCGGAGGTGACTACTCCAAATGCAAGGTTTATCGATGGTGGAACATATCAAAACAACACCACTGCG
>CAIKLL010000175.1 GCA_903828265.1 uncultured Rickettsiales bacterium | reverse complement strand
ATGGTTGGTTTGGAGTAAGCGATATATGTTCTCTCTATCGTAGAGAGTAATTCTGTGGTATTTTGTCATTAGCAACACTGGCTTTGTATTTTTGAATGAATTCAAATATACAGTGTTGCGCTAGATTATTAAACTGGCCACATTATTAGGTGGGGTTTATATTGTATGTTTGAGTTTAGTTGGTTTTTAGAAAAGGAAATAAAGAAGCTAATCGTTACGGCGAACCGCCCTGAATATTAACATGCCATAATTCATCAAACAAAAATAAATCAATAATTTAAGGAGTTTTAGTTTTGAGGTTATCAACAGAAGGGTTAGAGAGACCTACGCAAGTAAAGAAGGAAAGTAACTTGCCTTTTATCCTCTTCATAGGCTTTGTGTTGTTACTTTTTTTAGGAGGTTATTTATACAACAAAGGCAAGTTACATGAAGTATACCTAAGTAGCAAGGAAACATTGTTTGGGCTTAATTTAGAAGAAAAGAAAGAATACCTGGGCATTTTATATAGCAAGGGATCTATTGCCGAAGCTACGAGAATTCTGCAGCAAATTAAATCTTTTCCTGAAGAAGATACTGAGCAGAATAACGCTTTTCTAGCATTATTATATTTTAACCAACAAGATTATGAAAAGGCTTTGGTGATATATAGGAAGCTTATGAAAGAATCTGATTCTCCAGAACAGTATATTTTTTATTATGCTTCATGTTTATTTCATCAAGGTGAAATAGATGAGGCACTGAAGCAGCACTATCAGTTATTTTCTATAGATGACCGTTACGTAGATAATGTTGAGGGTATCTTAAAAATTCTATTAAAGCAGAAAAAGAAGCAGGAGGGGTTAAGCTTTTTAGAAGGGTATTTAAGCAAGTATCCTTCTGCTCAATCTTATTTAGGGATTTATGACCATAGATTCAACCAGATTGTAGAACCTGATGAAGTTGATTCTCCTATAGTCCGCATCCCTGAAGTTAATAAAGCTTTTCATGCTAAAGTTAAAATAGGGACTAATAAGTATCCGTACACTTATATCATTGATACGGGGGCAATTATAACAACTATTAGCCCCAAAATGTACAGGGCTAACGAAGGCGTAATAAGAAAAACCGGTAAAAAGTACACATTTGCAAATGCTGACGGGAGTACACATGAAGCAGAGGAGGTTTTTATTGATTGGATAAAAATAGGAGGTATTGAATTGCAAAATGTCAGAGCGGTTGTAAAACAGAAAGGTAATAACCTTTTAGGTCAAAATGTACTGGGAAAATTAAAAATAAGTATTCAAAAAGAAAATAATATTAATATCATGACATTAAAAAAATGATAGGGGGTAATCATTACTTTGCACTAAAAGTTAATGATTACGGCCAGATTCCTGCATATTAAAGCTATAAATGGAATTATCGGGTTTGATATATTGCAATTTACTTAGTAATGCCCATCCGGCTTTACATCTTTACATAACTATATATAATAAACCACAGAGTTTTAATATAAAAGGCATTTTAATTAATAAACGTATAATCATTTTTGTAATGAGCTTAAACCAAATGTAAGTTAAAGTTAAGGTCAAGATGTGTTTTGTAGTGGGTGTTTATATACAAGCGATGAACTCCAGAAAAGAGCCTTAATTCAATAAAGCTTAAGTAACTCTCTTAATTACACTTAAATTACTCAAGTTTCTATGATAGCTAAAAAAAAATTACTGATTATTTGGCTAATTGGCTTAATGAGTGGTTTTACTATAATGATTACCGGCAATACCCTAAATTTCTGGTTAGCCAAAGAGTCGATTGATATTAGAACTATTGGGGTTTTTGCCTTAATTTCCTTGCCGTATGCTATAAATTTTATTTGGGCTCCTATTTTTGATATAAAAAATATTCCTATACTAACGAAAATCATCGGTCATCGCACTTCTTGGATTATAGTCCTGCAATTATTCTTAAGTATTACTGTTTTCGCATTTAGCTATATTAAACCTGCCGATAATTTATTATTATTTGGCTTAATAGCGATTATTATTTCTTTTTTTTCTTCTGCTCAAGATACTGTTCTTGGAGCCTTTAGGGCCGAGTTAGTTGATAGTACAAAACAAGGGCAAGTTTCCGGTCTTTATGTTTTTGGCTACCGAATAGGGATGTTACTATCTAGTTCTGGAGCTATATATATTGCTGCTCATGTTGATTGGAATGTAGTCTACAAATTATTTAGCCTTATCATCATTTTATTTCCGATTGCAATTTTATTGCTTGTTGCCGAACCGCCGACTTCAGCTAAATTATCTCTGCATACAAAAGAGCGTCAAGATTTCAAGCGTGGTAGTTTATATTTCCAAACCAGGAATTTAATCTCTGTTATTCTTGGATCCTTAGGGACTAGAAACTATATTATTCTGATATTATTATTCTTGATATTATATCGTCTACCGGACAATTTTATAGGTACGATGATAAATCCTTTTTTGCTGCATATTGGTTATGATGAATTTGAGATCGCAACTGCCGGAAAATTTTTTGGGATTACGGCAACTATTATTGGCGGGTTAATTGCCAGTTATATAATGAAATATTTTAGTATTTTCAAAAGCCTAATTTTCTTTGGCATCTTACATGGGGCTGGTCATATGTTATTTATTGTGCAGGAGATTTATGGTAAAAATATATATTTGCTTTTTTTAATAACCGGATTTGAAAGTATTACAGGGGGAATGACAATGACTGCTTATATAGCTTATATTGCTTCCTTATGTCATGGTAGGTTTAAGGCTACACAATACTCATTTTTAACTTCAATGATGGGATTCTCAAGGTCGGTATTGCCGGCAATTTCAGGTTATATTGTTTCAACTATTGGCTGGAAAACATTCTACTTTTTTGCTTCAATCGCTACTATTCCTTCGATAATTCTAGTATTATTCCTAAAGAAATTTTCAGTTAATAAATAGAGATAGTGATAGATTTACTTATTGTAGCTTTGTATTTAATTTCCTTATTAATAATTGGGATATATACCCGTTCACGCAAAGGGGGGTTTAAATCTTTTACCTTAGTAAAAGGTAAAGATTATAACCACGGAAAGCTTATTTTAGTTGCAACAATTTTTGCTTCTTCCATTGGAGGAGGAACTACTTTCGGAATTTCAGAAAAAGCTTTTGCTGGAAACATTGCGCATAGTTATGGATTATTTTTGGCTATACCAATAGATATATTAATTGCGATATACATTATTCCAAGGCTGATAAAACATTACGGAGCAGAAACCATAGGCGATATAATGTTTGCTTATTATGGAAAAGCTGGTAGGGCAGTAGGGGGTCTAGCGGCCTTACTTGTATCTATCGGGTTTGTGGCAGCACAGATTAGCGTTAGTGCTAGAATATTTGAATATATATTGCAAATAGATTATGTCACCGGGGTAATCATAAGCTATGGTATCGTTATTGTATATACGACTGTGGGGGGGTTTAGATCTGTTTTATTTACCAACCAAATGCAGTTTTTTGCGATGCTACTTGCGATACCTACTATCTCAATTTTTGGCTTATATCAACTTGGTATATCTGAATTTCTACAAAAAATACCTCCTGAGAAAGTAATTATTGCAGGCAATGATGAGCTTTTAAAAACCACTATTTCTGCTTTTTTAGGGTTTGCTGTTATGAATCTGTTTCCAACTTTTATCCAAAGAGCGTTGATTGATAAGGATCCAAGACAAACAACTAAAGCAATTTATTTAAAGTCGGTAATATACGCCGTTTTTCTCGTATTCATAACCATAAACGGTTTAATTGCTTTTATTATTTATCCGGAAATTAAACCTAGTCTTGCTTTGCCATATCTTATAGATCATATAATACCGGTTGGTATACAAGGGGTAGTAATAGCGGGATTACTTGCGGCTGTTATGTCCACGGCAGATTCTGATCTAAATATAACTTCCATCACTTTGGTTAAGGACTTTTTTAAACCTATGTTTAATTTATCTGATCAGAATAAAATGCTTTTAGTAGCCAGAATTACTAATATTATTATAGGTAGCCTTGCAATATTTATTGCACTCTGTTTTACTAGCGTAGTAGATCTGGTAATCTTTATTGCAGGGTTTTGGGCCCCTATAATATTAGTTCCTCTGGTTTTTGGTCTTTATAATATTGTTATACCTAAATTTGCTATGGTATTTACTAGTTTTGCCGGTGGAGTTAGCTTCTTTTTGTGGGAATATTTTATGGCTACGTCAAATAATCTGAAAAGCGTATTCGTAGGTGCTCTAGTAAACTTCAGCTTGTTTATGGTTTTTGTGCTTACCAAAAACTTATCTGATCGCAGTTCCTAAACCCTTTTAAGCACCCCCTGAATATTAGCTGTTAATTATAGCAAGATCCTGAGCGGTTAAGGGATGTTAAACTTACTGAATTTCTTCAGCAAGGCGTTTTGCTTCATCATCAGCAATTAAAGCTTCTATAAACTCATCAAGATTTCCTTCTTTTAGCACTTCATCAATTTTATATAAAGTTAGATTGATACGGTGATCTGTAATACGTCCTTGTGGGAAATTATAAGTTCTGATCCTTTCTGATCTATCGCCTGATCCAACTTGGTTTTTACGGGAATTAGAACGTTCTATTTCTCTTTTTTGGCGTTCTTCTTCGTAGATTCGTGAGCGTAAGATTTTAAAGGCTTTTGCTTTATTTTTATGTTGAGACTTTTCATCTTGTTGGCAAACTACCACTCCTGTTGGAATATGAGTAATTCTAACTGCCGAATCGGTAGTATTAACATGCTGGCCTCCAGCCCCTGATGCTCTATAAGTATCTATCCTCAGATCTTTTTCTTCTATCTTGATATCTACTTCTTCTGCTTCCGGTAAAACCGCTACTGTTGCTGCTGATGTATGGATTCTACCGCTTGATTCAGTTTGAGGGACTCTTTGAACTCTATGTACCCCTGATTCAAACTTAAGTTTAGAAAATACGTTAGGTCCTTTGATTGAAGCTGAAGCTTCTTTATATCCCCCAACACCGATGTCAGAAATTGATAATATTTCAAACTTCCATCCTTTAAGATGAGCATAACGTTGGTACATTTCAAATAAACTAGCGGCAAAAAGGGCAGCTTCTTCACCGCCGGTGCCAGCTCTTACTTCTATTATTGCGCTTTTACTATCGGCTTCATCTTTAGGTAATAAAGCAACTTTTACTCTTTTTTCCAGATTAGGGATTTTTTCACTTAATTCGTATATTTCCTGATCCACCATTTCTTTGGTTTCAGAATCTAAAGTTTTATCTTTAAGTAGTTCTTTAGCTTCTTCTAAATCCTTAAGAGCTTTATTATAATCATTAATCTGACCAACAACTTCTTCAAGATCTGAATATTCTTTTGAACATTTGATAAATTCTTCTCCTTTTATACCACTGGCAAGTTTATTGGATAATTCTTGATGTTTAGTGAGAATTTTATTTAAATTTTCCTGAAAGCTCATTATTTTGTTTAATATTATAAATTAATTTTCGCAGTCTATAGTTTTTATTCTAATTTTTCAATATTTCCTTTTATATCTTAATTAAGCCGAATCTAAGTTATTTATAAAAAACGGAAAATTGAGATTATATTTTTTGTCATTATAATACTAGATACATCTTTGGTTGGTATGTTTTAACATGCAAAACAGAAGTAGTAGTTTTATAAGGATTCTGGCCAGATCAATACCATATTTAGTACTTATGAAATTCTAACGTACAGGTTCTTGGTCTGTCCTTATTTTAACTATTGTAGACATACCAGGGCTTAGTTTGCCTATCAACTTTTCAGGGATATCAAAATCAATTGATACCGGTATACGCTGAACGATTTTAGTAAAATTTCCTGTTGCATTAGAAGGGGGAAGTAAACTAAATTTTGCTCCGGTTGCAGGAGAAAGGTTTCTGATATAACCGATAACTTCATAATCGGGTTCTGAATCAAAGATCATTACTACTTCCATTCCAGTTTTAAAATTAGTGATTTGGGTTTCCTTAAAGTTTGCTTTTACATATAATTTTTCTGGAACTACTGCAAATAAAACAACGCCGGCAGTTATGTAATTTCCAAGTTTTAAGGAGCTATTACCTACTGTTCCATTTATAGGGGAACGGATTAATGTGTTATCCAGGTTTCTTTTGGCAAGGATTACCTCCTGAGCAGTAGTAGTGTGTTTCGCTATAGAAGATAAGCGCTGTAGTTCTAAAAGAGTTAATTTTTCTAGACTTGTTTGCATATTAAGCTCTGCCTGTGAAAATTCATTTTTTGCTTTTTCCAAGGCTATTTCTGCATTATCAAGTTTTTGTTTACTGGCATAATTATCTTTGCTAAGTGCCTGAATCCTATTATAATCTACTTGGGTAAGTTTTAAATTAGCTTCAGCGAATTCCAGAGATTCTTTTGCTTTTTTTTGATCAATTTGAGCAAGCTTTATGTTCTGGTCTATTATTTCTATATCTCTTTTTGCCCCTTCAAGAGTTGCTAATGTTTTTTCGTAATTAGCACGATAATCATCATCCTTAATTTTAGCTATAATTTGACCACGTGTAACTTTATTGTTTTCCTCTACTAATATCTCGCTAATTATGCCGCTTACTTCCGAACTAACATTAGAGATTTCAGCTTCAATATAGGCGTTATCTGTATATTGAGTTTTTGTCCATATATATATTCTATAAACCCCAAAGCTTACAAACGCCAGTTTAGGATAAACAACAATAGAAAAGGTTAGATATATTGGTTTTGCAGGATAGCAAGTGTTGAGTTATGATGTATTTTTTAACAAAAGATCGATAACTCAACATGAAAAAATGTATCACAACTGTGTATTATT
>CAIKLL010000174.1 GCA_903828265.1 uncultured Rickettsiales bacterium | reverse complement strand
GCAAGTAGTTGTGATTTTTTAATATTAAAAATATCAAATACTTTAATTTAAACAGGAGATAACATTATGACTAAATATTTAAACTCAGTTACACTTTTACTTATAATAATTGGTGGAGTTAATTGGCTTTTGGTAGGACTTTTTGAATTTAACTTAGTGAACTACTTATTTTCTGGTGTACCAATTTTAGAAAAAGCTATTTACACATTAGTTGGAATTTCTGCATTATATTGCATATCATTACTTAAGCAGGTGTCATCTAAATTATTTAACTAGAACTAAGAGAATAAATATGAAAACAACAGGAACAGTAAAATGGTTTAATTATACCAAAGGATATGGGTTTATAGCTCCAGACAATGGATCAAAGGATGTGTTTATACATAGGTCTGTAGTTGAAGAAGCTGGGCTTGATGGTTTAAATGATAATCAAAAGATTAAATTTGAGATTGTTGCAAATAAAGGCAAAGAATCAGCAGAAAATATTGAATTAATTTAATTATAAATAACTTAAAAGGAGACCAAAAATGAATAAAGCAGAATTTATAGAAAAATTATCAAAAGAGCTTGATACAACAAAAACAGCAGCAAGTAAGAGTTTTGATGCTGTTATTAAATGTATAGCACAAGCTATGAAAGATAATGATGAATTAAGATTCACAGGATTTGGAAGCTTTAAAGCAAAAAATAAAGAAGCAACAGAAGTGAAAACACCAAAAGGAACAATGGCTAAAGTCCCTGCACAAAGAAGAATAAGTTTTTCAGTAGGCTCTGATTTTAAAGCAATTGTAAATAATAAGTAATTTGAGTATGAAAGAAGCTTTAATGCATTATTTACATATTGTACCATTGTTTATAATAATGGTCTTATCGATTGCCAATCAGGTATTTAAAACTAAGAAATTCTACAGTTATTTGAGGAAAACCCATATTGGCATACAGCTATTATTAATTTCAGCAGGAATGATGAGTGGTACAATAATACATACTCATGAAGGAATATTGGGATGCAATGTTTGCCTTATTTATTCAGCTATTTTAGCATGGATTTTTTTAAGATACTTTTTAGGAGCGTTATTAGCAGTAAATGGCAAGCAAATTAATAAGTACTACGGTAACTTCGGATAATAATCAAGAAAGACCGGCTGACAAAATGGATGGTCAATTTGTTAAGAAAAGTTACCCAAGGCCTTGGGAAGTAGAGCTAACAGATGAAGAAATAGAAGTATTAAAAAAAAGCCTAAAGGAGGACGAAAAGAGATGCGAAGCAAAAGCAAAAAGATTGGCTGAGAATAAGTCACTTTCAGAGTTTTTTAATAAAAATAATAGTGAATATTAAAAATGGGAAGAAATAAATGGTATCTACTGTCTCCCGAGAATTACAACAAGGTGTTTGATGTATTATCTCAAAGATATCCAAAGTTTTTTATGAGAGGTAAGGTTTTTATATTTAAAAAGGGAATACATAGGGATATTTTTAATGATGAAGAATTAAAATTCAGCAAAACAATAATCAGAAAGTTTCTAAGATTATATGCT
>CAIKLL010000173.1 GCA_903828265.1 uncultured Rickettsiales bacterium | reverse complement strand
TTTTTCATAGATAAAATTTTAAATTAAGAACCTATTCCCTGGCTTTTGCTATGACTTTTAAAACAACAGGGTATGAAACTCTTTTAGACAATGAGTACCATTTCCCAGAAATAGTTTGACCTACTTTTTTATTCCAATCAGAATCCAAAATAAAGTAGCCCGTTTCTTTCCCATTTACACTTTCTACTATTTTTACGTCGTCTGAAGAACATAAAAATATTTTTCCTTTACTATTGGTGTAATAATATTCCCCAATTGTAAAACACGAAGTTGCGCCTCCATAAGGAATTGCCAACTTCATTCGAATTTCATATTTACCAACAAATCCACTAAACGTAGTTTGACTAGTCCAGATCGTTTGAGCATTAAGAGCACCCAAAGCGAATTGTAACATAAAAAATAAGAGTAGCTTTTTCATATATTAATTATTTTTCAACTGCAATATACAATCACTAAGTGCCAATTCCCAATGTGGAATATGTAAATTTAATTCCTTTTCTATTTTTTCAGTATCAAGCACCGAATAAGTAGGTCGTTTTGCGGGGGTAGGAAATTGATCCGAATTTATAGCAGTTAATTGACAATCAAGTCCTGCCAATTCCTTTATTTTCTGCGCAAAATCAAACCAAGTAGTCGCTCCAGTATTTGCATAATGATAAATCCCTTTAATTGAGGCTCCAGCATTGATGGCACTTAATATCTTAATAGTGACAAATGCCAAATCTTTGGCATAAGTGGGCCTTCCCTGTTGATCACCAACAATATTTAATGAATCTCTCTCAGTCATTAAACGTATCATAGTTTTTACAAAATTATTACCGTGGCTACTAAACACCCAAGAGGTTCTTATAAGAATGGCATCCGGATTAGCAGCTAATGCCATTAGCTCTCCATCTGCTTTGGTTTGCCCATAAAAATTTACTGGCGCCAATGGAGTATCCGTTGCATATGGACTTGTTGCATTACCACTAAATACATAATCAGTAGAATAGGTGATAAATGGGATATTTTTATTTTTTGCAATTTTTGCCAATTCCACTACGGCGTCTGCATTGATAATATGTGCAAGAGATTTTTCTGTTTCAGCCTTATCAACAGCTGTATACGCTGCTGTATTGATTATAGCGGATGGCGCATAAGATTCAATGATTTTAAGTAAGTCGCCAGGAATTGATAAATCCATTGTATTCCGGTCTAAAAAAATAAACTCAAAATTAGGATTTGCTTTTGCAGCTTGCTGTAACTCCCAACCTAATTGTCCATTGGCGCCTGTAACTAATACTTTTTTTACCCTCATTTAATACGCTTTAAAAATGCAAACTGGACTATTATTTGGAAATAAATTCTTTAGGAAGTTTAGTCCACTCACTCGGTGGCAACGATTTAAAATAATCATAGGTTTTTTGAAGACCTTCGGCACGAGAAACGGTTGGGGCCCAACCTAACAATTCAGATGCTTTTGTAATATCTGGCTGACGCTGCTTGGGATCATCTACCGGAAGCGGTTTGTAAATTATTTTAACTGTAGCGTCTGTTAATTTTAATACTTCTTCTGCAAAATCTTTTAATGAAATTTCGTGCGGGTTACCAATATTGACAGGCATCGAATAATCACTTAACAAGAGTCTATAAATACCTTCAATTAAATCACTTACATAACAAAAGCTTCTTGTTTGCGAACCATCACCAAAAACAGTAAGGTCTTCGCCCCTAAGTGCTTGACCAATAAATGCCGGCAAAGCTCTACCATCATTGAG
>CAIKLL010000172.1 GCA_903828265.1 uncultured Rickettsiales bacterium | reverse complement strand
GAATAAATATCCTGAGTTTGAGCCAGTAAAAAATCTTATAAAAAAAATATAGAATGAAAAAGTTACTTTGCTTGATAATTCTTTTAGCTCTAATTAAGAGTGCTTTTGCCCAACCTCTCCGAATCGCCATCCTCGATTTCGACAATATCTCAGGAATTGCCAAGTACGACGGACTTGGTAAAGCTATGAGCAGCATGCTGATATCGGATATTGAATCTAATGTGTCTTCTAAAAGAATGCAATTAGTGGAACGCGCGCAAATCAATAAGATTATAAAGGAGCAAAATCTGCAAAAAACTACTTCTTTTGATAAAAACACGAGTGTAAAAATGGGAAAGTTGTTGGGTGTGGATTTTATCCTAATTGGCGATATTTACATACTAGATAATAATTTAGTCATCAATGCCAGACTTACAGATGTCTCTTCTGGAGATATAAAGTTTAGCGAGAAGCAGGAGGGTAAAGTAAATGAGTGGTTAACAATTAAGACCAAATTAGGCAAGGGAGTTGCAACAAATCTGTCAATACCCTTTACTGAGCCCAGGATACCTGATGCAATAGTGGCGCCTGCTGTATTAACAACTTATGCCAGTGCAATAGACGAAAATGATAAAGGCAATTTTGAAAAGGCAGAAACTTTGATAAGCACAGCCAAAGAATTCAATCCTGATTTTGGATATTTGGATGACTTGAAAGATGAAGTGGAAAAACTTAAGAAGCAAATAGCAAAAAACACAGCAGATATTAAGGTATTAAATAAAATAGGAGGCAGAGTAGTGAATGCTCAGACATTAAACGAGCTATTTTCTAATATAACTAATCCACTTTCTCCTTATGTAGATAGAGTATACTATTTGAAAGAAATCCTAAAATTTTCAGCAGATTCCATTGTAGATTTGGTAGGAACATTTTCGAATCTTGCCAGTTTGCCAGCTGGAGTAGAATTATTATTAAGCTATACTATAAAAGGTGATCGTACAATTAAAACTTTAGAATTATATAACAAAGATTTAAGTTTTATTGATTCTAATTTTCGAAATAACCAAATCAACAAAATAACATTCTCGCACTACGTTTTTTATTATCTTAGAAGTCTAGCTAAAAATAAAATAAGAATTAATGATGAAAATACAATCAAACAAGCAATTAATGTCTCTTTAAAATTAGAAGATTACAATAAACAAAACAATATTCAAAACTATAATATTGATTTTTTGGGAGGTGAACTCTCATATGAATTTTTATTTGGCGATTCCAATACTTCGATTAAAAATTTAACTAATTTATTAAAAGAATAATCAGCCTGCAAAAACGTTTAAGTAATATTCCCTTGCCCGCAGAGCTTGCCCCCGATATTCGGGCGCAACGCATGGGTACATTACCTAAACGCAAACCATTGGTGTCAAGCATGAACTAATATATTTCATAATTAAACAATATCAACAACACAAATTATAATGAGAATATTTACAAGAAACATTTTGATTTTAATTTTTCCTTTTGTGCTTATGTTTATAATTAATGAGGCTTTACGTATAAAAATAAGAGAAAATCCATATTCATTAAATGGCATCGCGGCTATTAATTCAGCAGAGTATTTGCAAGAAAAATGTACTTGGGCTTGTCACAACAATACTGAATACTGCAAAATTCATCATGTTAAATATCTAAAGCCGTATTATTTAATAACAGACTTCTTTTATTTTGGTATAATATCTGTACTAAAGTCAACAGGAAACTATGGTGTAGCAAATATTATTTTTCTGGTGT
>CAIKLL010000171.1 GCA_903828265.1 uncultured Rickettsiales bacterium | reverse complement strand
TTATTTTATAATTTTTTAAAAATTGCAGGGCAAACTTCAGCCCTTTATCGTCAATAGAGTGAGCTAAATTGTCAATAATCAATTTCTCATGTTTAATTTGCTTTTCGGTAAAATATTTCGCCGCATTATTCGTTTCTTGATGATCTACCACATCGTCCTCATTGCCGTGAATTAAGCATATAGGAGTAAAAATATTAATCAAATTAGTAGGTGGCAATAATCTGCCTGAAAAAGCAATCGTTGCTCCATAAGGTTCCCTTTGAGTTAAAGTAAGGTACATCGCTATCATCGCTCCTTGCGAAAATCCAATTAGGATAGTATTTTTGTTGGTAATATTAAGCTCCTTTTGTTTATGTTTTATAAGTTCATTAATTAGTGGAGCATTTTTTTCAGCCAATTTTAATACTACCGAAGCCGATCTATCTCGAAGGCTGAACCATTGACGTCCAAAAGGTGACATGTCGTATGCTTCTATTCCGTGAGGTGAAACGAAATAACAAGCAGGCATTGTTTTTTGAATATAGGGAACTAAGTTAATCAAATCATTACCGTCAGAACCAAGGCCATGAAGTAGGACTACAAGCTTCTCGGGTATTGGAGTTAGTGAGGCTATTTCTGGATAGTCTAAAAACTGATTTCTTTGCATAACTTATTGAATTATTATTGTTATTTTTAACTTAAACAAATTTCTTTAGTGACTGCTTCTAATTTTTAACCCTTTGAAAGGTATCGTGCTATAAAAAATCACTTCAATAATTTGATTAAGCCTTGGCTTTATGGTAAGCAAGTTGTTAGGAAAAGTGGGTTTTATATATATAAAAATTATATATTTAATGAGTGTAACTATAAAATACTATAATATAAATTTTGCCAGATCTCTATTTTTAATTAACCCTTCTAATCCTTTAGTAACAAACTCTTTATCAATTAGAATCTTTTTTTCTTTCATGTCACTTGCTCTAAAACTAATATCTTCAAGTAGATGCTCTAATATAGTATGAAGCCTTCTAGCACCTATATCTTCAATTTCAACGTTAAAATTTGAAGCATGATGCGCTATCTCTTCAATCGCATCTTGAGAGAAGGTGAGATTCACTTTTTCAGTAGAAATTAAAGCTGTATATTGTTTGATAAGGCTAGATTCCGGTTCAACTAATATTTTAATTAGATCTTCCTTAGTTAAAGAGGCCATCTCAACCCTAATAGGAAGTCTACCCTGCAGTTCCGGTAAAAGATCAGAAGGCTTTGACAAGTGAAAAGCCCCGGAGGCTATAAATAAAATGTGATCGGTTTTTATAGTGCCATATTTTGTTACTACATTTGTTCCTTCGATCAAAGGTAGTAAATCCCTTTGGACACCTTCTCTGCTAACTTCTCCACCTTTTCCTTCTGATCGTGAAGTTATTTTATCTATTTCATCAAGGAAAACTATTCCGTCGTTTTCAACGGCTTTTAATGCAGCTGACACTATTTTCTCCTGATCCACCATTTTTTCTGATTCTTCAGAAGTAATAATCTGTAAGGCTTCCTGAACGGTTAATTTTTTTAACTTAGTTTTTTCCCCGCCGAAAGCTTTACCGAGCATATCGCTAATATTTAAGACTCCCATGGCAGCTCCTGGCATACCTGGAATTTCAAAGCTGCCTCCACCTATAGGGGGAGTATAATTTACACCAATTTCTATTTCAGAGTTATTAAGCTCTCCTGATAAAATCTTTGCTTTAAATTTATCTCTAGTTTCAGGAGAAGCAGTTTTACCTACAACGGCGTCAAGAATTCTTTCTACTGCCCGCAGCTGTGCGTTTTTTTCAACTTCTGCCTTTGCTTTTGCTTTATATGAGTTAACAGCAATTTCGGCTAAATCTCTAATTATCGATTCCACATCTCGTCCAACATAACCCACTTCGGTAAATTTCGTTGCTTCTACTTTGATAAAAGGGGCATCAGCTAACCTTGCTAATCTTCTGGCTATTTCAGTTTTACCTACTCCGGTAGAGCCGATCATAAGGATATTTTTAGGTGATATTTCGCTGCGCATAGGTTCATCTACATGAAGTCTTCTATACCTGTTTCTAAGTGCCACAGCTACAGCTTTTTTAGCAGGATGTTGACCTACGATGAACCTATCTAGTTCGGCAACTATTTCTGCCGGAGTCATGCCCATATTATTTTTTGAACTCATATTACTTTCTCAATAATTATGTTATGATTAGACATTACACATATATCTGCTGCTATGTGCATTGATTTTAAGGCTATTTCTTCGGCAGATAAGTTAGTATCTACAGACATTAAGGCTCTAGCTGCCGATAGAGCAAAAAAACCTCCAGAGCCGATAGCTGCCATATTATTCTCTGGCTCTATTACATCTCCATTACCTGAAACTATAAGAATATTATTTTTATCTGCAACTATTAACATCGATTCAAGACGACGGAGATATTTATCCGTTCGCCAATCTTTAGAAAGTTCCACTGCGCTTCTAACAAGCTGGTTGGAGTGTTTTTCCAGTTTTGCTTCTAGACGTTCGAAAAGCGTAAAAGCATCGGCGGTAGAGCCGGCAAATCCTGCTACTATTTTATTATTACACAAAGTACGAAGTTTTCAGGCTGTGGATTTCATAACCATATTACCAAGAGAGACCTGGCCGTCTGCAGCGATTACGACCTCGTTACCTTTTTTTAGGCAAAGTATAGTAGTTCCTCTTAGTCCCATATTGTTATTTAAATTATCTGACATAAAATTTTTCTTTATAAATCTTGTACAAACTATCAATTTAGTAGATAATTATCAAGGATGAATTTTACAAGTGTAACTAATGAATTTATATTCTATATATGCAAGCTGCGGCGATAAAAATTCAGACCCGGTAATAATTAAGCAAGGATTCTCCCCCATTGCTGGCGTTTTTAACCTGTTTTGGGCAGTTTATCATAGAATGTGGTTAGTTGTCATTTTAGTTATGATAGCTAATTTTATTATAATCTCTTTTAGAGAGTCCGAAGTAATTTCCTTAATAGGAAATTTAAAATATGCCCTGCAGTTTTTTAGCTTTGGGTTTTTTGCTACAGAAATTAGAGAATACTATGCTAGACTACGAGGCATGAAGCTAGATGACATAATCCTTGCTACTTCTGAAGAAGAAGCCGAGCTAAAATATATGACCAGAACTAGTATCTAATTTCTAATTAAAAATATAATAAACATCACTATGTACGATACGAATAATATTTTTGCTAAAATAATCAAAGGTGAAATACCGTCTTCTAAGGTATATGAAGATGAATATATTATTGCCATAAATGATATAAATCCTGTTGCTCCTATACACATCCTAGTTATTCCAAAAGGTGAATATAGAAATTTTAATGAATTTAGTCAAAAAGCGCGTCCAGAAGAATTAGTTCATTATTTTAGAAAGATAGCAGATATAGCCGAGTCTCAAGGGGCAAAAGAATATCGTGTTGTTAGCAATAACGGCTCATCCTCAGGTCAGGCTATTTTTCATTTCCATACTCATATTATCGCCGGAGCAACCTTTAGTAAATTAATTTAAAATAATATAAAAATGAGAAAATATAATGTAGCTGTAATAGGTGCAACAGGTAGTGTTGGACGAGAATTACTTAATTCGCTTAATCAAAGAAGATTTCCCGTAAACCAAATTTTTGCAGTAGCTTCTCTGGACTCGGTCGGAAAATCGGTAAGTTTCGGTGAGAGCACTATTAAGGTGAGTTCAATTACGGATCTTAATTTTTCTGATATAGATTTTGCTTTTTTTTGTGCGGGCTCAAAAGTGTCAAAGCAATATGTAAAAATAGCAGCAAGTAAAGGATGTACGGTAATTGACAAATCCTCTTTCTTTAGGCTAGAGGACGATGTGCCGCTCATCGTACCTGAAGCAAATATTTCTGCATTAAAAAATTTTAAACCCGGGGGCATTATAGCTAGCCCTAATTGTTGCGCCATACCTCTTGCCGTAGCTTTAAAACCTCTAGATAATGCAGCTAAAATAAAACGAGTAGTAGTTTCCACTTATCAATCCGTGTCCGGAGCCGGGAAAGAAGCTATGGATGAGTTATATCTACAAACTAAAGCTAAATTTATTTTTGAGAATATTCCACCAAAAGTTTTTCCAATGCAGATCGCATTTAACTTGATTCCTCATATCGGTGAGTTTCAAGAAAATGGAATTACTGACGAAGAATATAAAATAGAGCACGAACTAAAAAAAATTATCGGCAGAGATATTAAAGTCAGTGTAACATGTGTACGAGTTCCTGTTTTTGTTTCACATTCCATGTCTATTAATGTAGAATTCGAAAATAAAATAAATGCCCTCGAAGCAGAGGAAATTCTTTCAGAATTGGATGGAATTGTCACTTATAGTTGTAACAATGAAATAAAATATGCAACGCCTGTTGACGTTGTAGAAGAAGATGGAGTATATATCTCCAGAATAAGAAATGATAATTCTTGCGAGAATGCTATTAATATGTGGATAACTGCGGATAATTTACGTAAGGGCGCTGCGTTAAATGCAGTCCAAATAGCTGAAGAATTAATTTAAAGTTGTATAATAGCAATCTTTTGAAATATAAGAGATTTTAAATGTATTTAACAAACGAAAATTTAACTTTAGTCAAAAAAAATGAATCTTTATTTGTTTCGCTCAAGTATCTAGATTCCAAAGGTAATTTAAATCAAATTGATAGTGCAACTAAAAATATCTTAACCGACCCTCATAATCACGGGTTTGAAGTAAGTAAAAATATATGTTTATTACCTATTGATACCAAGGGTTTTTCTGATCCTTTTCGAGTTTTACCTACAACAAGTTTTTTGTGTGTTAATCTAGCAGATGATTTAAATACTAGAAAATATGCTAGTAAGCTTGTTTATGATTTTCTTCCTAATATGGTAGCAACGTTTGAAGCCGAATTAAAATTCTGGATAGAACCTTCCTTAGAAGAAAGCTATTCGTGTAAGGTAGATCCCTTTGATTGCTATAGCAACTTCCGGAGTGACATTCTTGAAACATTAGAAAAAATTGAAATTAAAACCACTATCCATCTATCTGGAAATAGAAAGGGTGAATGTATAATAGGGTTTAAGGGGAAGAATATTATAGATTTGGCTGATAATTTTATTCTTGCAAGATTTGTTATAAACAATATAGCAGCAGATTACGGTTACAGGGTGATCTTTAACCAAGATAAAGAACCAAATCTTGAATTAATTTTGGTATGTAACAATAATGACGGAAAAATGTTTCTGGATAATTTTATTGCTAATAGTTCTTTAATATGTGAGTATAACCATCTACTGCAAATGGGTGATTTAAACTCTAAATCTTTGTCAAAAAGAGTACTTTTTAATGAAGATTGTAAATTACAAATAAAGTTAACTACTGGCGACAATTTTATTCCCTATATGAATTTTGCTTTTATTGTCCTTTGTCTTTCAGAAAATAAAGAAATTCTGACCAGATTAGGACAGAAAGAAGTTATGAAATTTATTAAGAATTATAAGAGAAAATTATTAATAAAAACTACCTAGTATTTAATAAATTATGTATAATCCTTATCTTACAAAATAATAGTAATTAATATTATGAATCAGACAGAGGCTAAGAAAAAAAATAATCCTTTAAAAATTGCCTTGGATAAATGTGAGGCAGCTTTTAAAATTACATTTGTTTTTGCTTTTATAATTAACTTATTAATGTTAGTTACTCCTTTATATTCTTTACAAGTATTAGACAGAGTTATAGGAAGCGGTAATTTAGATACGTTATTATTATTATCATTAATTATTGGATCAATATATTTTGTTCATGGTCTCTTGCAAGTAGCTAGGTCTTTTACTTTAATAAAAGTGGGGGAATGGTTGGATAATACTTTATCCCCCATTATTTTTAGCCACTCGATTTCTGCGTCGGCTACTAAGGTTAATCCGGCTTCGAGCCAGTTATTACGGGATTTTCAGACTTTAAAGACTTTTCTAACCAGCACCGGGATTAATACTGTTTTTGATGCGCCTTGGAGTATAGTATATATTGTAATAATTTTCTTGATTCATCCATATATTGGGTGGATTACAATTGCCGGAGCAGTAATTATTGTAGGTTTTGCATTTTTTAATGCAGTAGCTACCAATAAAACCCTTGGCGAAGCTACTGAATTTTCCATTAAAGGTATGACGCAAGCTGATGTTGCAAACAGAAACGCTGAAGCGGTAGAGGCGATGGGTATGATTAAAAATGTTACCAAGAATTGGGCAAAATTTAATGAAGCTTCTCTAGCTAAGCAATCTGTAGCGAGTTATAGAAATGGTATAATCTCTAATTTTTCAAGGTTTATTCGAAATATTATGACCATGGCTGTTACCGGTACCGGTGCTTATGTTGTAGTGAAAACAGGTGGACAAGATATGACTACCGGAGGAATGATTGCCAGTTCTATCATAGTAGGTAAAGCCTTAGCGCCTTTTGATAACTCTATTGTTATGTGGAAGACGATTAGCAGTGCTATTAAGTCTTATAAAACGATTAATGAATCTTTTAATAATTATCAGGAAAGAGACCAGGCCATGCCAATACCTCAGGTTGATGGTCATTTGACAGTAGAGAATATTTTTTATGCTATACCGGCTAAACCGGGAACTTCTCAGTCTTTAGTGCCAAGGTATATTTTAAAAGGTGTCTCTTTTTCTCTGCAACCCGGGGAGGTACTCGCTATTATCGGTGCTAGTGCTGCGGGCAAGTCTACTCTTGCAAAAATAATTGTAGGTGTTTGGAATGCGTCTACTGGTTCTGTAAGGCTTGACGGGGGTGATGTATATACGTGGAATAGGCAAAATTTTGGCCAGCATGTCGGTTATTTACCTCAAGGAATTGAACTCTTTAGTGGTACAATTAAAGAAAATATAGCCCGGATGGCTGAAGAGATATCACCGGAGAAAGTAATTGAGACGGCGAAAATGTGTGGAGCTCATGAAATGATATTACGCTTTCCGGACGGGTACGATACGGATATAGGCAATGCCGGTTCCAATCTATCTGGCGGGCAGCGGCAAAGGGTAGGTTTAGCTAGGGCCTTTTATGGCAACCCAAAGCTTGTAGTCCTAGATGAGCCTAATGCTAATTTGGATGAAGCTGGAGAACTCGCTCTTTCTACAGCACTTAGAGAAGCAAAAAAGAAGGGAATAGGAGTAATTGTTATTTCGCATCGTCCTTCTGTATTGTCGGAACTAGATAAAATAATGGTTTTACAAGATGGGGCGGTAGCAAGTTTTGGCTCAAAAGAAGAAGTTCAAGGGCGGATAAAAATGCTCCAAAACGGTATGATTCATATAAATGAACAGTAATAAATATATTTCTAGTTATGTCAGATAATAAAAAATTAGATCCGGAAAAGCTTAAACAGCTTCAACAGTTAATGGCCAATAGCGGTATGTTACCTCCCGGTGAAATGGGGAAAAGTGCATTAGCACAATCCGGAAAGAAAAGTAAATTATCTATAAAAAATATTTTTGTAGGGGTTATTCAATCCATGCAATCGGGTGTAAGGTTTATTGATAACTTTACCAATTTTATTATTAATCGCCAGACTACTAATTCAAATGACGTAATTGAGAATGCTAGGTCGCCTATTATGTTTGGGACTTATGTAACAATTATTTTTGTGGTTTTTGGCTTAATATGGTCTGCCACTGCTCCTCTTGATAGTGCTGCTGTCGCTTCTGGGACAGTTATTAGCAATACCCAACGTAAAAGTTTAAATCACCAAGAAGGCGGAATAATAAAAGCTATTCATGTAAAGGTAGGGGATCATGTGAAAGAGGGCGATCCGTTGCTCGAATTTGATTCAACGAAAATTAAATCTGAATATGAGATTGTACTACACCAATACCGCAGCTTGTTAGGGTTTGAGACCAGACTTCTTGCAGAGATTAACGACCAAGAAACCATAGAGTATCCTGAATTTTTGACCAAAGATAAGGCAATTCCAGAAGTAGCAAAAATTATTGAAACGCAAAATAATTTATTCAACTCTCAAAAAGATCTTAAAAGGGCAGAACAAGATTCTTTAAAACAAAAAATTAAACAGTCCCAAAAACAGATTGAAGGATTAGAAGCAAAAAAAGTTTCTTTGATAAAAACACTCGAGTTTATGAAGGACCGGGTAGAAGCAACTAAAAAATTGAGTGATAAAGGTTTTGCCCAAAGAGCAGCTTTACTTGAATTAGAAGCAAAAGAAGCTTCTGCGCTTAGTGAAATTGCTATGGCTGACAGTGAAATTGCCAGATCAGAACAAGAAATTACTAGAACTGAAATTGAATTCCTTAATTTAGATAGTAAATTTATAGCGCACGCTTTGGGAGAATTAAAAGATGTACAAATTAATGTCTCCGATAAAAAAGAAAGGCTTTATGCTCTTAGCGATATGCTAGAACGAGCCGTGCTAAAATCACCGGTAGATGGTGTGGTCAATAATATCAATTATCATACTGTCGGTAGTGTGATTCCGCCGGGGCAACCTATTATGGACATTTCTCCCAGTGGTGATCATTTAATTATTGAAGCAAAAATAGAACCTAAAAATATTGATTCAATTAAGGTAGGGCTTAAGTCTAAAATACGTTTTAGTGCTTTTAAGTCCAGAACTACCCCTTTATTTACCGGTACGGTTGTATCTCTTTCTCCTGATATAGTTATTGATCAGAGGCATCAGATGGATAATCGTTATGCAGGTGGTTATTATTTGGCGCGTATAGAGCTAAACATGGATGAATTTAATGAAATAGCCCGTACTAGAAAGATAGAATTACATCCCGGTATGCAAGCTGAAGCACAAATTGTAACCGGTACTAGAACTTTATTAAAATATTTACTTGACCCCGTTATTGATGCAATGTTTAAAGGGTTTAAAGAAAAATAGGGGCTAAATTCCAATTAATACTATATGATATTAAAGTAAAAAGTTAGCTTTTATAAAAATTTATTGACTCTAAGAAAAGGACAGTATATAAGTTAGCTGGCTTCAAAAGTTGCAATAATAAATTCCGAAATTAGGGGATGTAGCTCAGTTGGTAGAGCGTCTGCTTTGCAAGCAGAATGTCGGGGGTTCGATTCCCTTCATCTCCACCACTTTATTTATAAGTTAACAGCAGTTCACAAATAAGATTTTCAATTTCATTCTGCAGGCGTTCGCTTGTGATGTTTTTAATATTAGAAAGATTAATATTAGGTCAAAAATTTGGTACTTTTTAAATTATTCAAGTATTTCAAGTAATAAGAATTTTATTTCTAAGAAGGTGAACGCTTACAAAATCAGCTCGCTTAGTTTCCATAAGTTCATAGTCACTTTATCAACATATTTGTTTCTATAAATGTTGATTTTATGAAGTTCTTCATTTTATTTAGCAAAAACAGATATACTATTCCTCCTATTCTACTGAGAGTTTCTTTTTTATGATATCTATTTTTTTAGAAATTTGATGACGAGAATACGTTAATATTTCTTAAAAGGGGCAGCATTTTATATGGGATATCCAAATACTATTTATGCCTTATTCACTGGTTAACTAGTATCAGTAATAGTTTTTTTTTTGCCTTTTTAGTGTTTGATATTAGAAAGTGTAAGTTTACTTTACACTTTTTGATGAGTGGTGCTCTATTGCGCTTCTATTTATTATAGCTATCTACTCTAAATAGCTGCTTTAAACTTTAGGATTAAGTTAATAGTAAATTTACTTTTATTAGCTTAATCCTATTTTCGGCTTTTTTATCCTAAAAATATATCACAATCACCAGCTATATCTACGGGATTATCCTGATAAAATTTATTATATGCCTCGTCAATTCTTCCCAATAAATCAGTTAAAAGACATGTTTCCTTTAAAAGAGGAATCCCGCTCCTTAAAATATATACAGGAGGTTCTACAGGCAAATCGGGTAAGCTGTGTAGGTATGTGCCACCACCTAATCTTTTACTTACGGCTACATCAATATTTCTATTAAATTCTAAACTGTGAATATTTCCTAAATTATCTTTTTCTGCAACAATAGCTGTATGACCGCCGCGCACATAAGTATCACCCGGTTCAATTAATTCATAATTCAATTGTTCTCCTGAAGAGGATGAGGTGATTGCTCGATAACCCTATTCATTTGTAGGATCTGTATAAGCAGCTCTTAAAGCCCCTGTATTTATACCTACTATTTGCCTTTCTGTTAAATGGTTAGCTTTACCAACTGCACTAGAACAATCTTCAGGAGAAAAAAGGCGCTGGCCTAAATTTGGATACTCATTTGAAAAATAACGATGTCCTCCAAACTGGTAGTCTCCAAAAAGAATCGCGCCATTTTCAAAAACAAAGGGATTATTCTCTATCCCATTAATAGTGTAACCTTGTTTGAAAAAAGGATAAAACGTAGCTGCTCCCATTAAACCATCGGGTTTTATTGATATCTCAAGAGTAGAAGCAATACTATATAATAATACGCTACTTACTGAGGGATTTTCATTTCCCCAGAAAGCACTGTCGCTAGGAGCTTGCAATGCAGGTAATTGATCAATACCGTTTACATTAGAAAGGCTATTATAAAGAACGCTATGTTCTAAATAGTTTATTATATCAAGATCTCTTTGTGCTACCCACTTTAAAGCCATTTCCAATTGTAAGGCCGTTTTATTAAACTTAATGGGATACCCTACATTTTCTAATTCTTCTTTTGGAGAAAATAAACCATTAACTCCTTTCACTAATTCTAGCCAACCTGATAAATTTTCTGCAATTTGTTTTGTTAATGCTTCGCCTGAGATATCTTGAATTTCTTGAAGTTTCTTAATAATTGCTGTGTTCAGTTTTTCTTGAGTTGATTTAGTAGCTAGTTGTTTGGTCCTTATCTGCTCAGACATATGTGCATCCGGTATCGATGTAATATATGTTGGATTACTTTTACTCATTTTAACCTCTTTTTAATTTAGTTTTCTTTGATTATAAAAGGTATATCTCAACTTATTATGCCTATAAACATTTTAAGCGGTAAAATTTTAGCAGCACAAATTCACAATGATGAATATATTTTTGAATTAAACAGCAGATACAGTATGAAAAATCCAGGAAAATAAGTTTAAACTAAATTCCTGGATTCCTAAAAATAAAGCTATTAAAAAAATGAATAATTTTATTTTTAACAGCTATTTCTATATTTCTCCTCGCGTAAAATCTAAGAATCGCTTTCTGCGTGATCCACCTCCCCTGCGGGGGAAACTTCTTCGGAAGTAGCACTACCTTTAGAACTAGAATTTAAAAGTAGGCTAATAGGTGATTCAGATGAAGAAAATGACCTCATTTCTGAAGCAGTACTATCAGAAAAACTGGAGCCGCTAGTGGATAAGGAAGAAGGGCTTATTTTTAAGCTCATACTCTCCGAAGAACTAGAGCTGCTAGATGAATAAGACGAAGATAAGCTACTAGAGGAGTCAGAGGAAGAAGACGAGCTGCTAAATGATTTCTCTGAATCAGAAAACTGCTGTAAGGTAGATTCGTACTCTTTCATAATTCTATCCTTTTCTTGCGGGTAAACCTTAATAAGTTTATATAGTACCTCTAGAGTTTTGCTGATTTTATCTCGGGCAGATATGATTTCTTTATTGATCCTTATAACATCTGGATGGCAAGCCATTTTTTTACTGATTTCTTGCAGTTGGTTTGTTAAAGTCTTATACGCTTCATTTTCATTTAACGCAGCTTGTTGTGTTAAAAGTCTTTCTTCCAATGTTTCAACAGCTTTTTGGGTCTCAGTTTGGAATTGATCATAATCTGAAGATTCTAATATTTTTCCACTTGAATATTCTAATCCATATTTTTCTGGGGTGCTTTTTGCCTGTGTTACTGCGGTTAACTCGAATTTAAGTTGGGATAAAAGGCTTTGAGTTCGCGTAACTTCAATATATTCTGGTAATTTTTGTATTTCTTTATTTAACTGTTCTTTTGTTGCTTGGAATTCATTTTTAATTCTTTTTTCTTGGTTATAAAGCTCGATGCTTTCTTTTTCAAATCTAGCTACAATCCGTGCTAAAGTTTGTGCTGATCTTATTAAGTGAACTCCATCTGATTTCTCTTTTGCCATTTTCTGCCTCCGTATCTAAAATTTTTATAATTTATCTGTTATAGCGGCCAAATATGAATCATAAAAAATTTAAGTTTTGCCGCAAATCGAATATATTTATTGCTATAACTTAGTCATACTATAAATTAAAAATTTTATTAGTCAATAACTATAGGTTTACCTGAAAAAGAGAGGTTATTTTCAGAAAAATCAAGTTTAGATTAGATGATCAAGAGCTTTGTTGCCTAAATTCTGATTTTGGTTATAGTAGGTATAAAATCAGTATGTGATATTTTAAATAATAGGTTATGAATTATTCTAGATACATATTTATCGGCATAGCTATTAAATGTGCTTTATTGCTATCATATTATTTATATACTAGGCATTTTGTACATACTAATGGCAAGGATATAATTATTGGGGAAGAACAGGAAGAGTTCAAAAGGAGACCTATTGACCCTGGGGGAATTATTATTCCACATTCAAATAGCCTAATTTATGAGAAATTAAAACCTGCTAACGCTCTGGAGGCAGAGATTAATTTATCTCCTGATCCCGAAGAACCGATAGATCTTGGTTTTCGATCCCATGCAAATGACGTTGCTGAATATGATTCAATAGATGATATTTTAGCTAAAATTGATTTAGATGGAGAGGGTAAACCGGCTAAAAATGTTCCTTCTCTAGAAAGCGATAATGCTATTACTACCAAATTAGCTTATAATATGGAAGATGAAGAAAATGATGATAATAACCCGGAAGTTACTAGGGAGCAACCGGAAACCAATATACCTAAACTAAAAATTACAAGACTCTCAGGAGAGAATAATAAATTATATAAACTTAATAAAGATCCTGCAGATTCCGGATATAAAATTCAACTATCTTCAGCCTGGTCGGAAAAAGAAGCAAAAAATGAGTGGCAAAGAATACAAATGCGCCATATGAAATATTTAAAAAATGCCCAACTGATTATTCAAAAAGTGGAAACTAATAATAATAGAATAATTTACTTAGTTATGGCAGGTAACTATCCTTCACTGAATCAGGCAAAATTAGTGTGTAAAAAACTTGTTTCTAGTAAACAGAATTGTATAGTGACAAAATAATAGTCTTAAAAAAACACAATAAATACAGCCTTAATGTGTCTTATTCGATTTCTAGTGGGGCGAATGACGGGGCTCGAACCCGCGACCCTCAGATCCACAATCTGATGCTCTAACCAGCTGAGCTACATCCGCCGTAATAGTTGATATAAATATAGCTCACAAACTAATTTAATTTAGTTTGAGAGTCAATCATATTTTTATTTTAAACGTCTCTTATAGGAGTAAATTTAAAGCGGTCTTTTTTAAAGCGGAATTTTGTAATAATTAATTGTAGAATTGTCGGCTTATAAAAACTATAATTTCTTTCATATTTACTATTAGTGTATAATTCATAATTTTTAATTAATGACGGTATAACCTCGCCGTAATAAATTTTGTATAAATCATGCATTGTAGATCTTGTGGTTAAGTATCCCCACTTCATAACTTGTTGAGGAACTCTAGCTAATGCTTCCACGCATGCTATTGCTTCTTCCGCTTCTGGGTCAGAACGTTTATAAACATCAGCTGCCGGGGATAGGTTTGATTGCATATCGAGGATCATAGTCTTTATCATTATTGCCATATATTTTTCATTTAAAAATTTTTTGACAAATATACAATTATTATTGATAGCAAGTTTGCTGAACCTATACTTATGGTATTGAATTAATACCCTAATCCATAGCACCTTAAGGCCAGAAATTTTTTGTTTATTATAAAACTTTAGCTTTTCTTCTAAAGAGAGCATTTGAGCCATACCCCAGGAGAGGAGATTTTTATATAAATTATGGCATCTTTTTATATCTTTTCTCCTTCCTTCTTTAACATGCAGCTTAGCTCTAGTGCAAGAAAAGTTAGCAGAATGCCTACCTATTTGCTGCCCCTGGCTATTGCGCATGATATCAGCATAGTGACCAAGTTCTTGACCGGCAATAATTTGCATTCTTGCAGCTGCAGCCCAGCCGTCGCCATAAAATGGATTAGAAGTATTGTTAGGTGCGAATGGATCTCCTCCGCAAGAAACGTAAATACATACATTACTGCCGTCAGTACTTTGCATGCCGCTATTTGTTCCTGAAGTTTTCCAACTGGAGATATCCATAACGTCGCCAATATTGTGGGAGTAAGTTATAAATATTTGAGTGCGGTCGAGGAGTAACCACTTAATTACTATTGGATGAGCAGATTGTACAAGAATTCTGGCAAGTCGCATTTGAGTATTAAAATCTACCGGTAGTAACTTTTTTGTCTGATTCAGCAGTTCTGTTATTATTTTTGTAATTTGCTCGTTGGTCAGGGTTTTGTTTTTTTGTAAATACAAATTTTTAATAGTTTTTCTGGTTAATTCAAGTAATTTAGGGTCAGTTAATTCTTCCTTAGTCATCATCAAAGTTATACCAGAACTAGGGTCAGTGAACCTTGCAAAGTTACAGTAGTAATCCGTATCAATCCGTATTCTACCAGAAGAGAGCAAATCTTTGGCTAAATTCTCATATTCAATTTGCATTTCCTCTTGGTAAATTCCAGGAATTTTATCAAGAATATGATATACTAAACTCATCCTGTAACCCAAAAATTGAGAGTAATATTACCAGTAAATATTTATTATACTCTATAAATATAGATCGGTAACTTTTGTTTTTTACAAGTACGATATGGGGTACTATTGCACCCCTAGGTAGATAGTTAGTAGTTTCATATATTGCCCGTGGCATTTCTTCAGCTAACGTAACTAACCTAATTGAAGAAATACCGTACTTCTTGAGGAGTAAATAAGTATTGGTAGGGTAATGCTTATTGTTTTGAACTGCTTCGGGATCCCAGATTATTTGATATTCTGGTATTCCCTGTTCCTTAAAATAATTTTTATAGGAAGCAGGGCTTTCATCGGTGGCCAGTAAAATAAGCGGTGCGTATCCGAGCTTTAATAGTGCTGCAGCCGTATAAAGTTTCTGTTTATTATCACCAAAAATTACAATTGCTTCTGTCGGTGTTTTAGTATCCAATTCATAATTTCCTATCGCATAGACAAAACCAAAAAATCCTAATATCCACGATAGTAATATTACACCAAAAGTTATAGCTGCTAATCTCATTAAAATATTTCTATAAATTTTTTCTTTAATATTATATCAAATTCGGTCATAGAAATGTTAATGCCCATCTCTTCTAGAGAGGTTATAGGAAAATCATTTATCCCACAAGGAATTATCCCTGAATAATTATTAAGATTTGTGCTGATGTTGACTGCTATACCATGATAAGTAACCCATTTCCTTACTCTGATTCCTATAGCACCGATTTTGGATTCTATATTGCTGCTATTTTTAATCCAGATGCCTACTTTCCCTTGTATTGTAAAAGCCTTAATACCAAATTCTGCAAGAGCTGATATTATCCATTTTTCAAGTTGTGTGATGTATAATTTTAAATCTTTAACTTTATTTGTATTATTCAAATTTATTATAGGATAAATTACTCTTTGTCCCGGGCCATGATAAGTAAATTTTCCTCCTCGACCGGTATAAATAACCGGAAATAGATCAGGTTTTAGTAGTTCCTCTATATTATGACTTGTTCCTGCAGTATATACCTCTTTATGCTCTAAGAGAAATATAGTATCGGGCTCTGTAGAGTTAATAACTCTAACTAACTGATCTTCCATTATTTTTATCCCCTCTTGATAGTTAACAAGACCGGGTAGAGTGATCCATTTTACCAACGCTTATTTCCTGCCGAATAATTTTTCTATATCTTTAAGTTTTAGCTCAACATATGTCGGTCTGCCGTGGTTACATTGAGCTGAAAAAGGGGTAGACTCCATTTGTCTTAACAATTCATTCATTTCTATGATAGATAGAACTCTACCGGCTCGAATGGAATAATGACAGGCATAGGTTTCTGTAACGTGTTCTATTAATTCGGTAAGGGCAATATTCTCACCAAGTGCAAGTAAATGGTCAGCTAGATCGTTAATTAGTTTATTAATATTAATATCACCAAGAATGCTCGGCATTTCAGAGACAATTATTGATTTTTCTCCAAATTTTTCCACCGATAAACCAAGATCAGATAAAGAGGTTTTATTGTCCTCTATGATTTCAGCTTTTTCTCTCGATGATAATTCAATTATTTCAGGTATTAGAAGCCTTTGCTTAGTTATACCTTTTTGCCTTATTTGTTCTTTTATTCTTTCATAACCAAGGCGCTCATGGGCAGCGTGTTGGTCAGTAATAATTATACTATCTTCAGTTTGAGAGATTATATAAGTGTTATGAAGTTGGGCTTTGGCAGCACCTAGGTAGTATTTTGGGTCACTAATAAAAGCATTTTCTAATTCTCCATCAGATTGAACTTCTGCTTTAGCAATCGGCAATTGTGTAGCATCTAAGATTGTTTGAAAATTATAATCAGGGCTTTGATCCTTGCTTAGAGCATAATCAATACGGAAATTAGATGTTACGTTTCTGTTTTGTGGTAGCCAGCTATTATTCTTGGAAAAAGTTTTCTGAGTTGGGATTTGAAAATTATTATTAGGATGATTATTTTCTGCTAAATAAGGTGATCTATCTTGAGGATTCATGTAATTTATAGCTGATTCGGATAAAGTGCTAGATACTCTTTGACCTTCAGAGTTTAAAGCTTCTTTAATGGCACTGATTACAATTGACCTAATAAAATTTGGATCATGAAAACGTACCTCAGTTTTAGCAGGATGGACGTTAACGTCAACTAAATGAGGGTCTAATTTTAAAAATAAAGTAGAAACCGCGTGGCGGTCTCTTGCTAAAAAATCCTGATAAGCCACCTTTAAAGCTACATTTAATATCTTATCTTTTACCGGCCTGTTATTAATGAATAAAAATTGTTCTTCGGCGGCAGCTTTATTATAAGTCGGGATACTTGTATAACCATAAAGTGATATATCACTGCGCTTGAAATCTACCAAAGCAGAATTTTTTAAGAATTCCATGCTCATTATTTCAGCGATTCGCGAATTTAATATCTCTTCGAAATTTCCATCTTTTTTGCGTACCTTAACTAGGTCTTTTCCTTCGTGGGTAAGGGTAAAGCTAATATGAGGATGGCTAAGGGCAATTTTTTTAACCAGTGCTATAGTAGCCATCAATTCTGTTTTGTCTGTTCTTAAAAATTTTAGCCTGGCTGGAGTTGCAAAAAATAAATCTCTAACTTCAATAACTGTCCCTTCGTCAAGAGCAGCTTGCTCGGTCTTTTCTTGAATACCACCATTTATGCTTAAGCTATAGGCAACAGCTGCATCTTTTTTTTTGGAGGTAATTTTAAATTTGCTGATTGCACCAATTGATGGCAATGCTTCTCCTCTAAAACCAAAACTATTGATGTTTAGCAAATCTTCTTCATCTAATTTTGATGTAGCATGCCTTTGAATAGCAAGTTCCAAATCTGCTTGTGACATGCCGAAACCATTATCTTTTACAATGATTAGGTTTTTTCCTGCTTCCTCTAAAATAACTTCAATTTTTGTAGCGCCCGCATCTATTGCATTCTCTACTAATTCCTTGACTACCGAAGCTGGTCTTTCTATAACTTCACCGGCAGAAATTTTATTAATAGTACTAGGAGAAAGAATTTTAATAGTCATTAGGATGTAATAGGAGCTTAAATTTATACAACTGCAAATGATATCATTAAAATAAAAGGAATAAAATAATAAAAAAGTGAATAATTTTTATTGTTTTGATAAATTAGCCTTTTCAACCCACCTTATCCAGGCTTGCCAGTCTCTGAGACCTAAATCCTTTTCGAAATTCAGTAGATCATAATTAGCTTGCTGGCAAATTTTTTTATCCGGAATTATTAATTCTGCACCAGAAGACAGAACTGCTATCTGGGTTTTGCATGCAAATTCCAGATGATAACAATAAAACATTGCTTCATGAATAGTACTGCCGCAAGTGATCATTCCATGGTTTCTAAGGAACAGGATTTTTTTATCTGCTAAATCATGAACTAGATTAACACCATGAGAGTCATTATCTAAGGCAAGAGAATTATACCCATGATAATTAATCTGGTCGTAAAAATGTAATGCCCATTGACTAAGTGGCATTAAACCGTTTTTCATGCACGATACCGCAACAGAGGCAACTGTATGCAAATGAAATATGGCTTCAAGATCAGCTCTTTCTTTGTAAATATTTCCGTGAATAACATAACCGGTTTTATTATATTGAAATTCTTCTCCTTCAATAATTTCACCATCGAAACTCACCTTTAAAAGGTTATTTTCTGTAACTTCTTCGAATCTAAGGCCAAAAGGATTGATGTAGTAATAGTTTGCACCACGCGGTCTTGCTGAGAGATGAGTATAGGTATGATCGTCCATACCTAATTTTGCTAAGATCTGGTAAGCGTAAGCTAAATTCTTTTTAATCGACATAATGCTGAAATTATCTATCTAATGAAGTTGCCTCTATGCTTGTAAAATTCAGTTTCCGGTAACTAATGCTTTCAGCTATGTGAATCTTTTTTACATAATCTGAACCGTCTAAATCGGCAATTGTCCGAGCTACTCTTAAAACCCTGTTATAACCACGCATCGAAAGTTTAAACTTTTGGGCTGCCTCATTTAATAAATTCCGTCCTTCCTCGAGAGGCATAGCATAATCCGTAAGTAACTGGCCGTCTAGATTATTATTAAGCGCAATACCATAACCTTCATAGCGTTTCGCCTGCAATTCTCTAGCGGTAAACACCCTAGCTGCAACAGTTTCCGAGCTTTCCGAAGTAGTTTTTGTAGTATTATAATCAAAATCGTAAAACTCGTCACTATCTACTTCGATATGCAAATCAAATCGGTCCAGAATAGGCCCTGAAATTTTACTTTGGTAATTACCTCCACACAAGGGAGCTTTATTGCATTCCTTGCTTGAGTCTCCTAAATAACCGCACTTACAAGGATTCATGGCAGCAATTAATTGAAACCTAGCTGGATATTTTACTTGTGTCCCTGATCTGGAAATTAAAACCTGTCCTGTTTCAATAGGTTGCCTTAATGATTCTATTACTCCTGCTGGAAATTCTGGTAATTCATCTAAAAACAGTACTCCATGGTGAGCTAAAGATATTTCTCCGGGTTTTACCTTTCTGCCCATTCCTCCTCCTACCATTGCTGGTATAGAACAATTATGATGAGGGGCTCTGAATGGTCTTTCGTCAGTTAAGCTTCCTTCTTTTAGGTTACCGGCAATGCTTGCAATCATGCTGACTTCTAAAATCTCCTGAGGAGTAAGTTTTGGTAAAATACCAGGTAATCTTGAAGCAAGCATAGACTTTCCGGTTCCGGGTGGGACCGTACATTAACATATTATGACCACCTGCGGCTGCTATTTCAAGAGCTCTTTTGGCTATTTTTTGGCCTTTTATATCCTTTAGATCTGAATAAATAGGTGATTTATTACTAACTGCTGGTTCCGGACTTGTTAGGACTTGTACCCCGTTAAAATGATTAATTAAACTAAGCAAATTATCAGCAGCTATTATTCTCTGATTACCTGACCAAGCAGCTTCAGAGCCATTATATTTTGAACAGATTATTCCTTTATTTCTGCTGCTTGCTCCGATAGCAGCAGGCAAAGCTCCGTTTACAGCTAGAATTGAGCCGTCTAAAGATAATTCACCAAAAACTAGATAGTCTACCATTTCATCACTAGGTAGTACTTTCATTGCCGATAATATTGCCGCAGCAATTGCTAAATCAAAATGGCTTCCTTCTTTAACAAGATCTGCCGGGGCTAAATTAACTATTATTCTTTTTGCCGGAAGGGCAAGACCAATAGATGATAAAGCAGCCCTTACCCTTTCTTTTGATTCGGCAATAGTTTTATCGGCTAAACCGACGATGACAAAATTTGGTACTCCAGGCGATACCTGCACTTGTACATCTACATCTGTTATATCTACGCCGCTAAAGGTTAGGCTGCAAATTTTAGTGATCATAAATAGGATTAAATTTAAGGTTATTATTTTTGTGTAGATTAATTGTATTTTACAAGTTTAATTATCGTGCAGAGTAATTTTTATAGGTAACTTAAGAAAACTATAGGGAAAAGTCAAGGGCAACTTCAGATAGAAGTTATGATAAACTATTCAACCAGGTAACGGAGCCCGATAATACCTAAAAAAGTACATTATTTTTATTTGCCGATGCAGAAATTACTAAATATTTCGCCTAAGATCTCATCTACTGTTATAATGCCCGTGATATTACTAAGGTATCTTATAGTCATTCTAATATCTTCTGCTGCTAAAACCAGATCATTTTCAAGTTTTAAATTGCTTAGGGCCTCAAAAGCATTAGACAGCTGAGTTCTGTGACGTTCTCTCGTAATTTGGGGATTTTCTGAAGGACTAGCTATTTGTTCAGCAATCTGGCAAATATGTTCCATTAATTTCTCCATATTTTTGCCGGTTTTGGCGGATATGTAGAGTATATGCTTAGGTATATAAGGCATAAACATGCTCAAATGATTATAATCACGACCTGATACCTCATCTATTTTATTAAAAACAACTATCGTATTATCATCAATGAAATCTATAAAAGGTGCTATGTCTTTTTCATTGAATTCTTGCACCTCATACATAATAATTTTGATGTCAGAATGCTTTAGGGTTTCCTTGGATTTTTTTATGCCGATTTGCTCGATTTCATCCAAGCTATTATCTCTAATTCCAGCTGTATCTTGAAGAATAATCGGGTATCCTCCTATATCAAGATGGCCTTCAATAACGTCTCTCGTAGTACCGGCAATATTTGAAACAATAGCTATTTCTCTTTTAAGCAGCAAATTCATCAAACTGGACTTACCGACATTAGGTTTTCCTGCTATTGCTAGTTTTAAGCCGCTCCTGAGGCGTTCTCCTCTATTATTATCTCTCAAATGATTAGAAATTTCACGGCATAAATTATTGATATTATCTTTAGTATGCGTCAGTACTTCAGAGGGGATCTCTTCATCGGGAAAATCAATATAAGCTTCAATTAAAGACATAATTTTAAGAAGTTGCTTACGCCAATTTGTATATATTACTTCTAATCCGCCGCCGAGTTGTCTTATAGCCTGCTTATGCTGTAATTCCGTTTCTGCGTCGATAAGATCGGCAAGGCCTTCAGCTGCCGTTAAATCAAATTTACCGTTTAAAAAAGCTCTTTTAGTAAATTCTCCGGGTTCAGCAACTCTTAAGTCATCTAACAAACTTAATGCCTGGTTAAGTAATTTTATTACTGCTATACTGCCATGAACGTGTATTTCGGCCGATTCTTCCCCTGTAAAACTGGAATTTGCATTAAAATAAACGATCAGTGCCTTATCTATCTGGATACCGGTTTCGGGATGAAAAATTGTACGTAAATACATTTTTCGTGGTTGTAATACCGTTATTTGGCTACTAGTTAGTTTTTCCAGGGCGGATAAGCTACTTGGTCCTGATATTCTGTAAACAGTCACCCCGGCTTTTCCCCGACCAGAAGATTGAGCAAAAATTGTATTCATTAACTATCCTTAATTGTTGATAGATATTTACATTTCTTATATTATACCGTTAACTTCCATATTTTAAAGCTATTTAAGAGTATTAGGTAGACCATGAATGATAATGAAAACAATAATTATTTATCTTTAAGCAAACTTAATTGCATAATTGATGATTTTACCCCTGATATACTTAATTTAGTAAAAGCAAAGAAAAAAGGTGATTTATATAGAAAATTTGCCCAGAGGTTTTTAACTTATATTCCCGTCGATTATAGATCAAAAGATAAGATATCACTATTCGGTGATTTTACTGATGAAGCTTTCGAATTTTTTAAACAAAGAAGAAATGAAGAAAGAAAAATTGAAATTTCAAAAGTGAAATTTCAGAATAACAACTCTATTACGATATTAATAATCATTGAGAATCGACCTTTTATTATTGATTCCTTAAATTGTTTAACCTCTAGATTGGGGTTACAAACTATTTTTACGTTTCACCCGGTAGTTTTTTCTAAAAGAGATAAAAACGGTAATTTAATTGATATTGTTTCTACTGGGGAAGAAGCCTCAAGAGAATCACTAGTATTTATTAAAGCACTAGGAAATTTTAATGAAAAAACTATAGAAATCTTAAAGAAAGAAATAAATAAAATTATTGATTTAGTTGATTATACCTACAACTCATGGCAAACGTTGTTAAATAAGTTAATTACCGTAATTAATGATATAGCCCGCCATAAGGATGTGTACGAGGAAAGAGGCCTGCCCGCCGAAGAAACTATGGATTTTCTAAATTGGCTCCAGAAAGATAATTTTACTTTTCTTGGTATGGTGGAATTTGATATTTCTTCCATGCAAATAACCCATGAAGATGGGGTAAAAGATATTTGGCAAGATAATAAAAAAGAACTAGAGACTATAATAGAATTTTCTAAAAGGGATTATTACTATAATAAGCTTGCAATGCTTGGTAAGCTTAACAAGATATCACCGGTGCATCGCAATGCACTTGTAGATTATATCCTAATTAAGCATCTAGACGAAAAGGGTCAATATATATCAAGTAGCATAATTTTTGGACTTTATGGAATGGCCATCTATTACCAATCCATAAAAAGTGTGCCTATTTTACGCGGAAAGATGAATTACGTACTTGATGAGTCAGGGTTCCCTTTAAACAATTATAACTCTAAAAAGTTAAAAAATATTATCGAATCTTTACCTCGTGATACTTTAATACAAATTGATGAAACTGATTTGTATTGTATGTGCCTTCACATGCTTTCAAGCATGCGTAGTAAAAAATTAAAGTTATTTATCCAACAAGATTGGGCCGGATCCTTTATTAATATTATCATTTTTATGCCAAGGAACCGTCTAACGCCGGACGTGTATAATACAATTAGCCACTACCTATCTGAAAAGTTTGATAGTGAAATTATTACCGATAATATAACCGTACTAGCTCAAGATTTCTCTCACCTTTTTGCTACTATTCCCGTAAAAGATAAAAGTAAACTGAATTTTAATCCTCAGGAACTAGAAGAAGATCTGATAAAAATCACTACTAATTGGTCAGACTCTTTATTAGATAAATTATGCGAAAAATATGGAGAGTATGAAGGTGGGCTAAAACATAAGCAACTAGAATTTGCTTTTCCTCCTGAATATAAGCATAAATTTAATGCAAGTAATACAATTGAGGATATCGATAACCTGAAAAAAGCTTCCGATTTAAATAAAACCGTTTTTAACCTCTTACAGAAATCACCGTCGGAGTTCATTTTAAAAATTTATAGCCCATCGGTATTTTTAACTCTTTCTGATACCTTGCCTGCTATAGAGAATTTAGGTTTTATAGCAATTGATGAACAAAGTTTTATAATAAAAGAAACAAATGAAATTAAGCAGAGCTGGATTTATGAATTTATTTTAGCAAGCCATATAGAAATAGAAATTCCATTTAGCATATTAAAGAAAAATATCGAAGTAGCTCTTGAGAAAATTAACGAGGGAATATTTCCAAGCGATTCTTTAAGTAAATTACTCGTTATTTCTGGAATGGATTGGCAAAAAATTTATCTATTAAAAGCCTTAACAACTTATTTACATCAAACCGGTATTTCTTATGGAAAAACATATGTTCACCTCACGTTAATAAAACATTATAAATTTACAGAGTTGCTTGTAAAGCTTTTCATCGCATTATTTGATCCGGAATTATATTCAAAAAAAATGGTAAAATCCCTAAGGAAGGATCTGGATAATTATCTTGATGGAGTTTCCAATAGTACAGAGGACAAAGTCCTGCGTAATATGTATCAAATTATTAAGGCAATCACTAGAACTAATTTCTACCAAACAAAAGGTGATGAAATAAAACCTTATATCTCTTTTAAATTCGATTCGCATAAGGTACCAGATTTACCACTACCAAAGCCTTATGCCGAAATTTTTATTTATTCTAATGAGTTTGAGGGTATTCATCTTAGAGGTGGAAAAGTTGCGCGAGGCGGAATTAGGTGGTCGGATAGGGGAGAGGATTATAGACTAGAGGTACTCGGCTTGATGAAGGCTCAGATGGCTAAAAATGCTGTTATAGTACCAGTAGGATCAAAAGGTTGTTTCTTCGTTAAATTTGAACAAAAAGGCTCCTCTCGAGCGGAGTATATGGCAAAAGTTGTTGCATGTTATCAAAACTTCTTGAGAGGACTTTTAGATATTACTGATAATTTGATTAATGGGGAGGTAGTACGGCCAGCAAAAACCGTGATTTACGATAATGATGATCCATATTTAGTAGTAGCAGCAGATAAAGGAACAGCATCTTTTTCTGATTATGCTAATCATGTTTCACTTGAGTATAATTTCTGGCTCGGTGATGCTTTTGCTTCTGGCGGATCACTCGGTTATGATCATAAAAAGATGGGTATTACTGCTAAAGGAGCTTGGATTTCAGCTCGTTCTCATTTTTACGATATGGGCATAGATATTCAGTCGGAGCCATTTACAGTAATTGGTATTGGAGATATGTCGGGAGATGTATTCGGTAACGGGATGTTGCTTTCCAAATATATAAAATTGGTAGCGGCTTTTAATCATATGCATATTTTTATAGATCCAAATCCGGACTGCAAGATAAGTTATAAAGAAAGGCAACGGTTATTTAATATGCCGGGGAGTAAATGGTCAGATTATAACCATGAATTAATTTCTAAAGGCGGAGGCGTTTTCGAAAGGACGGCAAAGCTTGTTAATATATCTAAGGAAATACAGACCCTTCTTAATTTAGAAACTAATTCTGTTACTCCTAATGATTTAATTAAGGCTATTCTAAAAGCTGAGGTGGATCTATTATGGAATGGCGGAATAGGAACATATATTAAAGCCTCATCAGAAAATAATGTAGATATCGGTGATAAATCCAATGATAATTTACGTTGTGATGCTAAAGATATACGGGCAAAAGTAATCTGTGAAGGGGGAAACCTTGGAGTTTCTCAGCTTGGTAGAATTGAATATGCTCTTTGTGGAGGACGTATAAATACTGATTTTATTGATAATTCTGCCGGCGTTGATTGTTCTGATCACGAAGTAAATATTAAAATCGCTTTAAATATTGCGGTTGCTTCGGGTAATTCTACTATAGAAGAACGCAACCATTTGTTACAAAAGATGACTAACCAAGTGGAGGAATTAGTATTAACCGATAATTATGACCAAAATCAAGCAATTACCATTGCCCAAAAGACACCGGTTTTAAATATTGAAAATTTTGGACAGTTAATACGTAATTTAGAACAAGAAGGGTTGCTAAACAGGGAAGTTGAATTTTTACCCGCCTTGTCAGAACTTTCACGGAGAGCACTTGTAAAACAAAAAATAACAAGACCAGAGCTCGCAGTGCTATTGTCATATAGCAAAATGTCAGTAGAAAGGCAACTAATGGGTTCAACTATTGCTGAAGATAAATACTTCGAGAAGTATTTATTTAATTATTTTCCTCGTCTAATGAGGGATAGGTTCAGGGACCAAATTTTGAACCATCCTTTAAAAAAGGAGATTATAGTTACTGTTATAGCTAATAAATTAGTTAATCAACTAGGAGGAGCGTTAATCACAGATATTAAAAAAGAAACAGGTGGTGATTTATGCGACGTTGCAAGAGGTTATATAGTAATTTGTGAATTATTTGATTTAGACGGGTTATGGAAAAAGGTAGAAAATCTAGGTAAAACAATTACTGCAGAAATAAAAGTAGATATGTTTACTGATCTTGCCAAAATAATGCGTAGGGGTATTAGCTGGTTTATAAAAAATACTAAGTCTCCTCTCAATATTTTGGAAGCAATAGATGAGTACAAAGAGCAAATACACCGAATAACTAATTTAATGGCAAAACTTCTGGTTGGTGAAACTAAAACAAAATTTTATAGTAAAATTAATACTTATAAAGAAGCAGGCGTTCCAGAGAGCCTGGCAAAAGCTGTAGCTTCGCTGGAATCATTAGTATCGGCATTCGATATTATTTATGTTGCTAAAATTACTAATTCAAAAGATGAAGACGTTGCAAATTTATATTTTCAAAGTGGCGATTTACTGCATATTGATTGGCTTCGGAAATTGTGTGATGCGCAGATAGACGATTCTTATTGGAATAGGCTCTCAATTCAATCCCTGAAAGATGATTTTTATGATAAACAGAGAAGGTTTGTTACAGCAATAGCAAAAAAATATCAAAATAGGGTTGATTTATTAAGTTGGATTAATAACAATAACTTCAGAGCCGGTATTTTTACTGATTTTGTAAAAGAACTTAAATTACAAGAAACAGTTAATTTAAATATGCTTATATTAGCTAATAAAAAGTTTGAATTATTTTTAAGGAAATTTAATGAATAAATATGACTTCTAGACTCCGAGAAGCACGAGAAGCGGCAGGGTATAGTATTGAGTATGTTGCTGACAAATTAAATATCCGTAAGCAGTATTTGCTTGCTCTTGAAGAAGGAAATTATGAAATAATGCCCGGAAAAGTATATGAGAAAGGATATAAAAAATTATATTGCGAATTTCTAGGAGTAGATCATTTAGAGAATAAGCCTGATAATAATTTACTAGTTACCCAAGCTCTAGATGGAGCTAAAGTGCCCATTATTACTAAAAAATATACTAAATATATAATTATTGGTTCTATTATTTTGCTGACTATAGTAGTAGCACTATACGATTTTTTAAAGACTTACCCAGAAGAATTACTGATAACAACTCAATCAGATGACGGAAACGATGGAAGTAGACAAGAAAGCTCTGATATACCTTATAAAACAGATTAATAAAAATGTAGACAAGCTTATCTTTGAATTAAATTTGAAAGATAGGCAGATTGAAGAGTTAAAAATGCAGAATCAAGAATTAAAAAATAGTAATCAAGCAGTTCTTAATCAAATTAAAGAGTATATTAAAGAATTAGAACAAATAAGAAATCATTATGTCGATAGTAACAATAACTCTAAGTAATAGAGATTTTAAATTATATTGTCCGGAAGAAAGTCATGCTGAGCTTTATTCTCTTGCTGCAAAATTGGATAATGAAATAAATAAAGTAAAGCAGTCTAATCCTTCTGCTTCTTTTGAACTTTTGCTTGTTATGGTTGCACTTAATCTTTTGGATAATAAGCAAAAGCAAACAAACTTAGAAGCAGAAGATATAGCAAAAGAGACTAATGAAGACTTTCAAGTCCTATTATCTTCAATATTTAATGAACTAAAAGTAGTTGCAGAAAAATTAGAAAGATGATAAAAGTAACTTAAGGGCTGCTTAGTGCGTCAGAGTAGATAAAAAACCCCCAGGACAATAAGCATTTTTAAGGGATTGGTCACTTGCATCACCGTGGTGATGTAATTACTGAACCCACCTTATCAAAAGTTCTCTGATGGTGGACTTTATTCAACGGCTAAAGTGGTTCTTTCTTGAGATTTTAACCTAACATAGGTATAAGGAGGTTTAAATTCGATAAGCTCCTGAAATTATTGGCTATTTCCAAGCCATTTTCCATAAAATAAGTAGCCCGTACAGTATAAATCTGTATAATGGCAGCGGTAAAAAATTGGGAAAGGCCATGTCCAAAGCAACTAAACCTATAGACATTCCACTTCGAGCCAGTAAAAAAAGTTTAGTGGAAATAGGACAAAATTTATTATCTGATGAAGGAGGTAGCGTTGAGCTAGTTGTCGGTAAACCTACTCGCTATTCTAAATCAGCTAAGGAAGAAATAGAAACCGATAAAATTGATATTTTATCTCCTTCGCTTGAGTCTAATAGCTTTATGTCTGGGTCTGATTTACAAAGTTTGTCTTTAGCAGAAGAACTGTCTGTTGCAAAGAAATTAGAATTCGAGAATGTTTCTGTGCTTTTATCTCCACTATCTGCTTCTAATAAAGAAAATATTGATTCAGTACCAGCAGTATCGGTTACTGCTCCAGAATCAGTGAAAGAAACTCCGTCTATTTCACTACATGCTATACCTGAGCCTATTCCTATTCCTTCTTCATTAAAATCCATTAGACCAATAGCATCGGAATCACTTACTGATGATACTTTTCTTTCGGTAGGTAGTAGTGATAAAGATTCAGGAATAGGTACTACCTTACAGAGTGATTTAGAAGTTAATAAAAAATCGTTAGAACAAGGGTTTATACAAGAAGAACAAGAGATAACTACTCTTGGAGATGGATACTTTATTTTTCAGCTCGACGAATAGTAGCCTTACCGCTCCTTCAATTTTAATAAAGGGTTAATTTTCTCAAAATAGGGCTCAAAAATTTTATCCAAAGGAGCCCTGATCACTTGTTCCTTACCGAATATTTTTGCCGGAATTGTAATTTCTAGTGCATGTAACATCATCCTTTTAAAAGGTAGCCCGCCATATTTTAAGTCTCCTAAAATTGGAAATCCTAGTTGTTTGCTATGATATCTTAATTGGTGCATTCTGCCGGTTAAAGGATTATATTTTACTATAGCACTATCGTTGTTAAGTGCTAATATTTGATATAGAGTTTTTGCAAATTTTCCATTTTCACTTTCTTTAACTATTTCATGGATTCCAGATTTTTCTTTACCAATATAGCTTTCAATAGTTCCTTCTTTAGGAATAAAGGACATATTACCTGTTAATATTGCTATATAAGTTTTTTGTATTTGTTTTTCCCTGAATGCTTCCGTAAGTAGAATGGCACTATTTAAATTTTTAGCTATAATGAAAACCCCACTCGTATCTTTATCCAACCTATGAACTAATTTATACTGACTTTTTTCAGTTTTATTTAAATATTGCAAGGCATGATCTATGCTGATAGTTATCTTGCTACCGCCCTGCGGAGCAATACCATTAGGTTTATTAATGGCTATAAATTGATCACACGAAAAGATAAGATATTCATTAAGAATTTTGTCAGCTAGTGAAATGGTAGCAGGAGAAAAAAAAGTTTTTTGCAGTACGGTAAGATTTTCGTTTATAAGACAGTTAGCAATATTTACTACATCACCTTTACAAATTCTAGTATGTGCTTTTGCTTTTTTAGCATTTACCTTGATTTGTCCTTTTCGTAAATTTTTTTCGATAACTCCTTGAGTTAAATAGGCAAATTTTTGCCTTAGAAATCTATCTAGTCTTGTTTTTACAATGTTTTCAACTTGCAATTCTATCATTTTAATTTACAGCTAGATATTTAGCCCATAACAGGTTAGAAAGTAGTATTACAGCACCTATTTGATGAAGTAACGCAAGTGTAATCGGTACTAAATAAATTAAAGTTAAAATACCCACCATAACCTGTAATATAAGAGTTATAATCAAATAAACTAAAGATTTAGATAATAGTAAGTTTTGTATTTTTAAACCAATAAGACAAGTAACAAGAATGGCTATTGTAACAATGTAAGCAAGCATTCTATGGATAAACTGTACAAATACCGGGTCATAAAAGCTACTTAAACCAAATTTTCCAGAAGTAATTTCATTTGGTATGATTGAGTCCCCCATAAGCGGAAATTGATTATAAACAAGGCCGCCGTCGAGTCCTGCGACAAAAGCCCCAAAAGTTATTTGAATAAATAACAATATCAAACAAATATTTAATCCAATGTTAAGAGGTACTAAATCGCTTTTTATGCTGCTAGTAGGTATTTTGTCAAAGGAAGCTCCCATTAATTGCCAGAATAACAGGGCATATAAGGTAATTGCTAGTAGCAAGTGAATGGCTAGCCTGAAGTGGCTTACGCAAGGAGCAGATATAAGCCCGCTCTTTACCATATACCAACCGGCAAACCCTTGGCTAATCAACAGAATTAATCCTGTAATATATATATAAATTTTTTTGCTACTAATGGTTTTATTAAGTAAAAAATATATTAAAGGGAAGATATATAATATACCGGTAATACGTCCGGCAATTCGATGAATAAATTCCAGCCAGAAAATAGATTTAAATTCTGCTAAATTTATATTGTTATGTATCTGTATATATTCGGGCGTTTGCTTGTACTTATCGAACTCGCTTGCCCAGGATGCCTCAGTTAAAGGAGGCAAAATTCCGGTTATAGGTTGCCATTCAGTAATTGACAGACCAGAGTCGGTTAGGCGAGTTAGGCCTCCAATAAAAATCATACAAATAATTGCACCGCACATTACTCTTAACCACAGCGTTAGGTAGAAATGTTGGTTAGTACTTAAATCTCTCATTTTATGACTAATATAAACTAATAAGTAGGGTAGCTAGCATAATAATTAATAAAGTTATTACCATAAAAATAGCAGTTTGCTGGTTATGTAAAATAGACAGTTTCTTTATTAACTGCTCTTCTAAAGCATCTAAACGCCAATTTTCTTCTAATGATTTAGCAGGATTATCCTTTTTCCAGTAATTATATAAATGGGTAAAACCATATCCAATTATTTCAAAAAGATTTAGGCAAATGCTTTCTTTTCGGGTTAAATTTACGCTTATAACTATGATTATAGAAATACCGTAAATAGCTAGTTGTTTGAAGATTTCATAGGAATAATTATTTATCTCGTATAACGGATAAAAAATATTGCTAATAGGAGTAAATATCCATAAAAATCCTGTAATAAAGCAAGCTATGCTGGCAAAAATAAGGCTAAATTTATTGTAAATATTCATCTCTAAGGGAATGACTTTCTTATGTTTAATAACTTCTTTCCACGGAAAAGAAATTATAGTAAACATACCGGAAAGTATCATTAATGCATAAAATAAATTATCGGAAAATAGATGAGATAATTCTATTTTACTATAGAAACTTAAACTGAAAGGAATGCTCATCATTAATAATATACAAATAGTTGCTGGTATTAATATGATAATATTTTTAAAATTTCCCAGTTCTGAGCAAAGGGTGATTCTTTTGTTATCATGAAGGGTAGCACAAAGGGTGCTAAGCAAGCATTTATAAATAATATGGATAAATAAATAACACGTAACCCCAATGATAGCTGATTTATTACCAGAGCTAATACCGATTGCCATCATTCCCATAGCAATTATTGATAAATAACATAGGAAAGCAAATATATTTTCTTCAAAAATTGCTTTAAACCCTGAATACAGGATCATAATTAACCCTACATATTTCAAGGGCTCAAACCCGTAAAACACTTTGATTAACAAAACTACACCCAGCTTTGTAGTAAAACTTATTAAATATAAAAATCCGGAAGCGGAAGCGGCTTTATAATAATTGACCATCCAACCGGAAAAGGGAAATGCTGCAATATTAATTACCATAGCTGTAAACATTACATAAAGTATAGCATGCGAATATTCTGGATTTTCCATGAGAGTATTAACTAAAACAATTTCCGAAGAATTGCTTTTAGACATAATATGAGCAATACTGATTAGGATCATATTACTGCTTACTAAGTGAGTTAGAAAATATTTTTTTGCAGAGGTAAGAGACGTAAAATTTTTCTCTTTCTGGTTATTGCCAATTGATATCATCACCGACGACATAACCATCATTATTTCAAGACCGGCAAACATTGAAATAAAATCTTGAGCCAAAAGGCTAATAAATACAGCAGCGCCATAAGCGCAACCTATTATTAATTCATTATATTTTTTTTGGCCAAGAGCATAGGAATTAGCAGTTAATAATACCACTAAAAATGCCGAACCAATTAACTTATTAAAATCATCGAATTCCCAAACGATTTTTAAATTATATAACTCAAAAAAATGCCTACCTTGTCCTAAAAATAGTCCTAATGAGCTAGTGATAGGCCCAAGAAGTGCAACCACTTTAAATAATTTGCCGTGTCTGTTAATTGCTAACAGTGACAATACACAAAATATCATTATGGTTGCTGGGTGAAAAAACATGTTGATATATTCCTATTTTACATAAAATTTAGAAAAATATTGATGGTTTGCTGAATAAAAAAGAAACAGGTGACAGAAATTATACATAAAACTAGGCTAATAAACATGAAAAGAGGTAGTTTTTTTTCTTTATTATTAACATTTTTTGTTTTTACTGGTTCGTATATAAAACCTAATATCTTTAACATGTAAAAGGCTGAAAATAAGCTGCTAATTGCAATAACTAACATTACTAATAAGTTTTGTTGGTTAGCTGCTGCTACCATAACATAAAATTTACTGATAAATCCTGCAAATGGTGGGATACCTATCAGCGAGAGAGTGGATACAAGAAAAATTGCGCTAGTTTTGGGCATGTTTTTGTTTATTCCTGTAAGGTCAGTTAGGTAGTAAGTCCTATCTAAGCTGTAAAAATTACCAGCTGAGTAAAACAAACAAATTTTACTAAACGAATGGGAAACCATATGGATAACTGCTGCCGCTAACCCTTTGGGGGTAAAAAGGAAAGCACTAATTAGAGCAATGCTTAGTTGGTTAATAGTAGAATATGCTAGGATCATTTTAATTTCATTGTATTTTAATGCTTGGAGTGAACTGTATAATATGGTTATAGACGGTAGAATTACCAGCCAGTTATACCCGCCAAATAGATATTGTAAGTACTCAAGTCCAAACACATAAAAAAGAACTTTATATATACAAAACAAGCCGGTTTTAACCACAACGACCGCATGGAGTAGGGCGCTGACAGGGTATGACGCAACCATGGCAGCTGGTAACCAACCGTGTAGCGGATAAAGTGCTGCTTTACTTATGCCAAATATAAAAGAGAGTAATAGAAAAATAGCAGCTGAGTCTGAAAAATAGTGTTTTATAAAGCCACCACTAACAAATGTGCCGGTACCTATTTTTGAGTAGACAACTATTACTGCCGGTAGAAATAATGTAATACTGCTTAGCAGTAAGATTTTTATATATTTATTGAGACCAGCAAGTGTTCTTTTATCAAAGTGATGAACTATTAACGGAATTGTGCATAAAGTTAGCAACTCGTAAACTATAAACATGGTGATTAAGTTTGCAGATAACGCAATTAGGCAACCTAATAGAATACAACAGTTAACAAAAAATAAATATTTACTGGAATTTGTAATATGATTAAAAGTTAAAAATTTTATGGTGTATAGAAGAGCGGGAACCCATAATACTGCAAGCATAGTCAGGAAAATCAGGCCGAGTGGTTCAATGCTAAAAGCTATCGAGTATTTGCCGATATCTAATAAAGTGAATTTTATTACGGTGCCGTTTATAAATAAATCATCAATTATTATCACGTTAAATAGAAAAAATATACTAATGCTAAGCAGAAAAAAGCTTCTAATTTTGCTATCCTCTTTTGTAAAAAAAGGGGCAACTAGGTTAATCATACCAAGAAGCATAGTAGAAATAATTAAAAAATTTAAAGGTGCCGGGCTGCTCATTATTTAATCTGTTTTATTTTTAACCTATGCTCAAAGAAGTATGGTAACCAATCATTTCTACTATTTCGTGCATATATAATAAGGTGAAAATATGTAAGGTTACAATAGCAAATAATCCTAATAAATTTGTCTCTATCTGGATTACTCCGTTTTCTTCTTTGGCAAAGAAAATAGCTTTTGCAAGTTTAAGATGGTATAATATTCCAAAAACTGAAGCAATTATTACAATAATAAATTCTATCAATAAGTTTTGCCGGATTAAAAGTTCAAATATTTTAATTTTCATTATAAACATACTAGTTAGCGGTAAAGAAGCACTATAAAGAATAATAAAAGCTGCTAAAATTTTGAACCAAGGGGAATCTTTTATTTGTTTTATTAAATAGATGTCTAAGTTGTTTGTTTTATTTTCAATATGAGCAAGTAAGGTAAATAAACCGATTTTATTAATACTATCGATAATTAGTAACTGAAATAACAAGGCTTTTGCAGGCCAAATTGATAAAAGAAGAAAAGCATAACCGATTTGCAGGGCTGTAGAATAAATAATAATTTTTTTTATATTTTTTGATTTCCAAGCTAAGTAAGAGCAGAGAATCAAGGTTATAATTGCCATACCTCTTAGTAGCAACGAAAATGGTATATAGACTAAATTGACTTCGACAGTAAAATACAAGAAGCGCATTATCATATATATCCCAAGTAAACTAGAAATAGCAGCGATATAAGTAAGAACGAAAGGTGCAGTGGCTGAGTAAGCTCTTATCATCCAAAAATGTAGTGGAAAAAATGCCATCTTCAAAATTGCTCCGGTTAAGAAAAACACTATAGCTATTATTAGTAGATGTAACTTTGGTGTTCCAGCCACATTTGTTCCGTAATTAACTTGGAGAATATTAGAGATATCAGTAATATTGAGGCTACCGGTAATGGCAAAAAAGAAGCCGATAGATATTAGAATTAGTGTGGCACCGATTGTACCTAACATAAGGTAATCAAATGCTCCGATTAAAGCTTTTGGATTTTTTCCCTTTGATATTAGCACATAAGTTGCTAGAGATGAAATTTCAATAAATACATAAAAATTAAATAAATCATTAGTGCTAAGTACTCCAAGATACCCGGTATGGGCAAATAAGAGCAAGCTGTAGAACATATGATGTTTCTTATCATCAATATATTTGGTAATTGTTTTGTTAATAAGCTCTTTGCCAAAAAGTAAAAAAAATAACATAACCCCATTTATGTATACTATGATCGGCTGGTTTAGATAATCTAATCTATATTCTATACCAATTGGTGCTTGCCAATTGCCGAAATAATAGGGCTGTGCATTTTCTAAGGACCATCCTCCATAAAAAGCAATTATTAGGTTTGCCATAATAGCAATAGTAGCAATAAGCCAGGAAGTGAATTTATGGAAAGTTAAAGCACAAAATAGGGCTGAAAAAAAGGGGATTAAAACTTGTAACGCTGGGATATGATTAATTAAAGACATTAATTATCCTCTTCCTGAGTTATTACACTTTCTGAGATAGTACTGTATTCTTTATATATCTTGTATATTAAAGCAAGTCCTACGGCCATAGTAGCAAATCCTACTACAATAGCTGTTAGCATTAGTACATGAGGGAGAGGGCTTGAGAGAGTATAAGGACAATTAGTTAAATGCGCACAAATATCAATTGGAAGAATAGCCCCGCTTACTTTACCAAGTGCTATGTAGAAAAGTAGGACTGAACTTTGAAATATTCCAAGACCGATGATTTTACGTAAGTAATTATCGCTGGTTAACATTATAAAAAGACCAGTAACGAGCACTAAGACTGCAAAAAAATAGATAATATTTTGCATTTTAATAAAACTAGTCCTCCTTTAAAACTAAATAAATCAAACACATAATTGATGAAACTGTTAAACCGACTCCGATTTCAATAAAAAATATCCCGATATGTTGACCGGTAAGAGGATTATTTACCCAGGGTATTTTAGCAATTGAATTATAGTTTAAGTAATTATCATCAAACAAAAATGAAACAAGTCCGGTGGATGCATAGATTAGAACCCCAAATATCCCACAAATAATCAGAGCTTTTTGTGAAAAAAATTCGCAAGTTTTTTTAGTGCCGTTGATGAGATCAAAAGCAATTATTCCTGAAGCAAAAATTACTCCTGCTTGAAATCCTCCTCCAGGAGAAACTTCTCCATTTAACTGGATGTAAATAGCATACAGGATAAGGTAAGGGATTATAAATGAAACTACTATTTTTAAAATAGAAAAATATTTCAACACTATTCCCTCCTGCGTGCAAGTATCAAAACTACGGCAATGCCTGCAATTAAAATCACACTTGTTTCGCCCAAAGTGTCGTAACCTCTGTAACTTGCAAGTATTGCTGCGACAATAGAAGGTATACCAACATCATTTTTGGTATTTTCTATATAGTATTTGGTCAAATGCAACTGCACCTCTGTGTCTGGATGCCCATATAAAGGTAAGTCAAGACTTGCCATAGTCAATAGCAGAAGAAGAATCATGCACAAGATTACTGCAAAAAGAAATCTAGTTTTACTTACTGATTTATAATTTTCATTACCAATTATTTTTACCAAATTAAGTAAAACGCAAGTGGAAAGACAAGCACCAAGGGCTGTTTCAGTCATCGCTACGTCCGGTGCGTCCATAAATAGATAGCATATTGCAATTATTAAGCTAAAAGCAGACATTAATAGGATAGATTCGGTTAAATTTTTAGATACTATTAATCTAAAGCAAACTCCTATCAATAAAAGAGACGTAATAATAAGAAGGATAAGGTTTAGCTCTGGATCTAGTATTGAAGGAATAGAAAAGAATGCGCTCACTTTATTCTCCCATCTTTATCTATTTTATATAGAACGGAAGCTCTAGCTAATGCATGGGTAGATACAGGACTTAATAGTAAAATTATTAGGGTTATGATTACCAGTTTAAAAGCAGAGCTGAAATCTGACTGAAGAAAGCTAAGTCCTATGAGGCAAAATGGTATGCCGCAACATTCAATTACCCCACTTGCATGAATTTTAGTATAAAAATTGCGGAATCTTATTAAACCTAGAATACCAGAAGCAATAAATCCCAAGCCTATAACTATAAGTATAAACCCGATATATACCATATTTATCTTCAACTCAATAATTAGGATTACTCGTAGAAACTACATTATTTTTCTTCCAAGAACAAGATCTGTGTAATTTTTGTATTGTTTTTTAATTTTATGCTTAGTGACCGCCGGCTTAAGGGATATGAATGTAACTATAGGTTAAATAAATAACTTTAGGAGGTTTAAATTGGAAAAAGGAAATGTTTCTGCAAATTTTTCAATAAAATCTGTGGGCGGAGAAAATACAGTAATTTCCGGTTATGCAAGTGTATTTAATATAATTGATAGTCAGAACGATATAGTTCAGAAGGGGGCGTTTGAAGATACGAAGGCGGAGAATATTAAATTACTTTGGCAACATGATACCCTAAAACCAATTGGCATAATAAAATCGTTATATGAGGATGATTATGGCCTAAAAATTGAAGCAGAGATAAATAACAGAATTTTACTTGGTAAGGAAACTACCGAACTTGTAAGGCAAAAAGCAATAGACGGTTTAAGTATCGGTTTTTGTGCTAAGGATTTTGAATATGATAATCAGGGAGTCAGGTTACTTAAGAAGGTAGATCTTATGGAGATAAGCATCGTAACTTTTCCAGCAAATAGAAATGCCGGAATAATAAACGTTAAAAAAATAACTGATCATTCAATTAATCACTCTCTAGAGAGAATTGAGAAATTATTAGAAACACTAATTAATTTGGAATAGAGGAAAATATGGAACTTCAACATAAACAAATAGAAACAATAGCTGATAATGTACAAAATATTTTAAACAATGAATTACAATCAATAAACAAGTTTAAGGAGCTGGAAAATAAATTTAATAATTTGCAGAATGCTATATTTAATCCTTTTAGCATCCCTGCTTGTAACCCAGAAGAGGAAAAAGCTTTTGGTGACTATTTAAGAAAAGGTATAGCTTCAGAATTTGTTACTAAATCTTTAAGTACCGCGACGGGTGAAGCCGGAGTAGTAATAGTTAATAATTTAAATAACAAAATAATTAGTGCCGTAAATGCAAAATCAGTTATGCGGCAGCTAGCTTCGATTGAAACAATTTCTTCTAGTGCTTTAGATTTTATTATTGAAGATGGTAAGTTTACTTCCGGTTGGATAGGAGAGGCTGAAGCAAGAGAAGTTACCGATACTCCAAAACTTAAGAAAAAAACAATTGCTGCCCATGAGTTATATGCTCAGCCAAAGGCAACTCAGAAATTAATTGACGATTCAGCTATAGACATTAATTCATGGCTGGCAGAGAGGTTAGTAGATAGTTTTATCAAAGCTGAAAATGAAGCATTTATTACCGGAGACGGGGATAAGAAGCCGTTTGGGATACTAACTAATGAAGATGTTGAAAGAATAGATACAGGTAATGCAGTAACACCTGAAATATTGCTTAAATTAATTAATTCTCTTGATGAGGAGCATATAACTAATGCTAGTTTTTTGATGAATAGGACAACACTTGCCTCTATTCAAGGCTTAAAAGATGAAAATGGTAGATTTATCTGGCAACAATCTTTATCAGAACCTTTAAAACAAACAATTTTTGGTATTCATGTTTTTTGCAGTGCCCATATGCCAAATGTTGGAGAAAATAAGCTAGCAATAGCTATTGGTGATTTTAAAGTAGCTTATAAAATAATAGATAGAGCAGGTATTGGGATAATGCGAGACCCTTATACCGATAAGCCATTTATAAAATTTTATGCCGTAAAAAGGGTAGGGGGTGATGTAATCGTACCGTCCGCTTTAAAATTTGCTAAATTTTCAGCTTAAAACATTTTTTATGCAAAATAACGTCAGTTATACAATTTTATCAGTTGAAGAAAGAGAAGTATGGTCTCTTGGAGAAGTAAAAAATTATTTACGGGTTTCTCATACAAACGACGATAAATTAATTACTAACCTTATTAGCTCAGCAGTAATTACAGCTGAGCAGTTTCTAGCCCTCAGTTTTTGTATAAAAAAAGTTACCTGTTTAATAGATAAAACTCCTACCTATTTAAGACTAAAATATATACCGGTTGCCTCATTAACAAAGGTTTTCCTTTTTAATGGAGAAGATAAAAAAGATATTACCGAAGATTTTGGCTACCTTGAAGATAATAAGCAGAGAGTATTATTTAATCAGAAATATCTACATCAGAAACTTGAAATAAGTTACGAAGCAGGGCTTGGGGATAAAATTCCTCAGCCCATCCTACAGGGAGTTCTAACCCATATAGGTATGATGTATGATTTTGGTGAGAATTCAGCAAATATTTCGTCAGAAATAAAAAATATATATATGCCGTACCGGTCTCTTAAAATTTAAATACTTAGCTTTATATGACCAAGAATAAGAAAACATTCATAGCTAAATTAGCCCATAATATTAATTTTCTGGAAAATGTTGCGGAGTCCTCTTCTGCTGATCCGGTCTGGCAAGAAAAATACAATTGTTTTGCCGAGATTATACCCCTTAGTGACTGTAAATATATGTTAATTGAAGGATTGAATTTCGGTAATTTAATTACTGAAGAGTATTATTTATTTAAAATTAGATATATGGATGGTTTAACCAAGGCTTTGCGAATCTCTTTTCGCCTTAAGTTATACTCGATTAAACGTATAATTAATATTGGCGAAAAAAACAGGTTTCTAAATATTATAGCTCTTGAAATTTTATAAAGAGGGCAAATGTCATTAGATTTTATTCATATATTTCAGCTAAAGATCCTCAATACTCTAGAAACTTTGGTTAGGGAACATGTAAATCAAGTGTATATATCCGTTATAGAGGATGGTAATTATCCTTTTATTTCGATTAATCTCGTAAAGCTCGAAAATTATTCAAGAGCCTCACAATTTATATATTTATTAGAATTTGAAATTTGTATTTTTGCAAGAGAGCAAAATAAAAAGAGCTTGATTAATATCAGTAAACTGGTTGAGCAGCTTCTTGTGCCAGAAAAACTTAAAATTCCAAGTTACATAGTTGCGGGTATAAAATTAAATCAGCTTTTCTTTAGCGAGGCCCGAGACCTTGTCCATAATAAGCTAACTATGCTCTATAAAACGATGATAAAAAGAGAAGTAATAGAATGAGTTTTCATGAAGTTTTATTTCCATCGTGCTGCGAGATATTTCTAGTAGGTAGGTCGTTATTTTCTACTTCAAAAATTGTTTGTGCCTCCGGTAGAGAAATTAGAAATCTTGATCACGGCTACCATAGAGGCCTATATCTCTTAAAAGATTGTTTTTTATCCCAAAATGAATTTTGGATGTTTAACAATTTCTTTAAAGCACGTAGAGGAAGCCGATTTGCTTTCTTATTAAGGGATTTTGCTGATTTTTCAGTTCAAAAGCAAGCACTTGGGGTAAGTGATGGGGTTAAGAAGGATTTTCAGCTTTGTAAAACTTATCAGGACGATAAATATCCATATATTAGAAAAATTACTAAAATTAAAAGGGATAGCTTAAAACTATATACAGGAGAAGATGAAATTCAAGAATACCAACTTAATCAAAACAATGGAGTAGTGACGCTTTCTGATCCTCTGGTAAAGGATAGGGCTTTATATGCTAGTTTTGAGTTCTATTTGGTTGTGAGGTTCGCCGAAGATAGTTTTGATTACCAACCAAAATCAGATGGAACTATAGAAATATTGAACCTTTCTCTAATAGAGGTGATTGAATGAGAGGAAATGATTATAACTTTTCCGGTAAGCATGAAAGATTGATAAATTCTAGATATGAGATTAGTTTTACCTATTTATATGAAATATATTTATTTTCAGGAGCGGTTTTAAAATTAAATTCTTCAGGCCAAGAAATTGTAGCAAATAATGAAAAATTTTTACCATTTTCATCAATCATCTTAACTAAAGGGGAATTTAATGATTCTGCTGAAAACATTATTAATTTAGCAGGAATTTTTGAAACTAACGGCATTGATAAAAAAATGAATTTGGCAGGGTGTAAAATAAAAATCTCCTATTATTATGATAAAGTCCTATTCCCATTAGTAACTTATTTCATTACAGAATTTATAAAAAATGATTTAGATTTTACTTTAAAATGCGAACCGGAAACAACTAAATATAATCAATCATTACTTTTGCTCTATAGTAAAACATGTAGAGCAAATTTTGGTGATAGTAAATGCGCGATTGATACTAGCAGATATAGGAAGTTATACAGCATTCAATCTATTAAATCTCGCATTATTAGTGTATCAGATATGGAATTAAATAGCGGGTATTATAATCTGGGGCGTGCTTCCTTTCTTACTTCACTCGGAGAAAATATTAGCTTCAGAATAATTGCACATTATAATAACCAAATTATATTAGAGGAAGAAGTTTATGAGGATTTATTAAAACATAAAGAAGTAAGCTTAGTACCAACTTGTGATAAAAATTTTAGAACTTGTTGCAATAAGTTTAATAATGCAGTAAATTTCAGGGGGGAACCAACAATAACTAAACATAGTTTTTTAAAGAATAATGCATTATAAACAGGCAATAAGGTACTTTTTTTTGGGGTTTTTTAGCGTTTTTAAATTTGGATCTTCTAAATTAGCAGTCTCAAAACCTAGAGATATCGTTACTTATGTTTTTAAAGTTGAAGATTATATTAATATTGCTTACAAAAGCTTAAGAAATAACCATGAAGGAAACTAAAAAATTTTTTGATGCTAACGGTCTGAACAAAGGCTACGGTAAGGCATTATTTAATAAGCCTGCTAGTTTAGCTGGAAATAGCAGTAACCAGTACAAACATGTGATGCCGCTATTAGATGTTATGGCTGCATACGAAGAAATTAGTCCCGGAACTATAAAAAAAATTATTGATATGGCTCAAAAAGAGCAGAATTATCGTCACTCTCTGGAACTTCTTAATGTAGAAAAATACGATAAAGCAGTAAAATTCGGGAAGATATGTGGAGTTGCGTTGGTAGGGATTATTGCCCTAACAGCTCTAATTTTATCGTTTGGAGGTTATTATGTGACAGCATCTGTTTTTTCTTTATCTGCTTTTGGTATGATTGGTGTTATATCTTTCTTACAAACCAGTAAAGAACCTAAAAGTAAAGTTTTTCATAAAAATTTTGCTCCAAAAAATAGAGGGCATAATCATAAAGCACGGAACAATAATTAAGTGATATAAAATCGTTTTTTAAAACGATATAGAATAGCGTTCTTTATAAAATTATGGATAAAAAATTAGTCGCTCTGGTTGGAAGGCCAAATGTTGGGAAGTCTACCTTATTTAATAGGCTCAGTATTAGAAAAAAAGCAATAGTTCATGATCTTCCAGGCGTAACCCGTGATAGAAAATATGCAGATGCCAAGATCGGGCCGATGGTATTTAGGATAGTTGATACTCCGGGTCTTGAAGAATCAGAAGAAGGTTTGTTAGAACATCGAATGATGAAACAAACTATGCAAGCTATAACTGAGGCGGATCTAGTGTGCTTGATAGTGGATAATATATCTGGAATAACCCCTGCGGACAAATTTTTTGCTAATTTTATTAGAAAATATACTAAAAATTATATAGTTATAGCTAATAAGTCAGAAAAAAAATTCAATCATGATAAAGAATTTTATAGGCTCGGTTTTGGTACGCCAGTTCCGATATCTGCTGAACATGGTCAAGGTCTTGCAGATTTATATGACGCGATTGCTGCTAAAATAAATACGGAAGATGCTATAAAGATTTCTAATCCACACACTTCTAATTCAGTTCAGATAGTTGTAGTAGGCAGACCAAATGCTGGAAAATCAACTTTTATTAATGCCATTTTAGGAGAAGAAAGATTAATAACTGGTCCCGAAGCAGGCATTACTAGAGAATCCATAGAAATAGAGTGGAACTATAAGAATCATAATTTAAAGCTTATAGATACAGCAGGTCTTAGGAAGAAAGCGAACGTTACCAAGAGTTTAGAAAAATTATCTACCGGTGATACGATAGGTAGTATAAAATTTGCCAATACTGTTATTTTAATGCTTGATGCAACAATTGCTTTAGAACAACAAGATTTATCTATTGCTAATTATGTAATTGAAGAGGGTAGAAGTCTAGTAATTGCAGTCAATAAATGGGATCTAATAAAACTAAGGCGAAGTTATGAAGAAGAATTTACTCATAAACTGGAGAAATTTCTTCCACAAGTAAAAGGCATTCCGGTGGTTTTTATTTCAGCAATAAATCAGTATAAAATAAATGAAGTGCTAGATAGAGCTGTAGAAATGTATGATTTATGGAATAAAAAAATACCGACAAGTAGACTTAATGAGTGGCTTGCTTTTGCTACCCAAGCTCATCAGTTACCTCTTCAGAAAAAATTGGGAAGAAGAGTTAGACTAAAATATGTTACACAGATTAAAACACGTCCTCCTACTTTTAAATTTTTTTCAAATGATCCGGCTAGTATTACCGAAGCTTATACAAAATATTTACTTAACTCATTGCGCGAAAATTTTTCCATGCCCGGTGTGCCGATAAGAATATATTTTTCTAAAACTAATAACCCTTATAGTACAAAGAAATAACTGAGTGGCCATGTGCTTTGTATTGTTGACACGTGAACCTTACGTGATAGCATTAACTATTAGTAGAATTATATTAAAATAGCATGGCAAAAAAAATATTACTTACAAGATCTGAAGAGGATAATAACTATTTAAGGAATATTCTTGTTCCAAAGGGTTATAATTGTGTAGACCTTAGTTTAATTGAACATGTTAACCTCCCTTTTAATATAACAGTTCTTGAGGATTTCACTGATATAATAATTACAAGTAAAAGAGCTGCAAATCTTCTGCCTATTGAGGAAGGTATAAAAAATGTTTGGGTAGTAGGGGCTACCAGTGCAGAAATGGCCAGACAAAAAGGTTATAATATTCAATATGTAGCTTACTCTGCCAGCGAGCTTCTCGATAAATTACCTAGCAGTATTTATAAGCATGCTATTTATCTTTGCAGTAATATGATTAGTACCAGGATGCCACCTGGTATTAAAATGATAAATGTCTATAAGGTTAAATATAAAGACCATTTATCGGATGATGAAATTCAAATATTAAAAAGTGGCGTGGACTATATTCTGCTATATTCAGAAAATTGTGCAAAAACCCTCATAAAATTGATATTAATAAATGATTTATTGAAATATATAGAAAATTCAGTAATTATTGCTATAAGTTCCAAGGTGGAGAAGCTGCTAACGGATTATTTTAACCAAATTGTGACTTGTAATTACGCAGATCAAATCCTAGAAAAATTAGAAAATTATGACCTTAATAGAAAATAACAAAAAGATAAAGAACGGGAATGATGAGCAGCAAGGAGCAAATATCAAACCTAAATTAGGTGGGAAAAAATCTAATTTTAAAGTAATGGGTTTTGCTTTTCTTATAGCTTTTGGGTTAGTTTTGTATGTTATTATTGCTTATAAGGAATTATGGCTTGGAACTATTAATCGTTTGAGTCCATTCTCTTCTCATAAAAACCGAAATCAAAAATTACACCATGAAGAAACTGCTCAAAATATTAATGAAAACTCTCTTAAAAATGGCCAAGAATTACCTCGATTTGCACCCGATTCGGATGAAGAAGATTCGGATGTGTCAGATGATACTGATGATTTAAGTCCGTATGATAAGTACACAGAGGGTACTATTACTGATAAGGGTCAAGAAATTGCTAGTGCTAATCTTATTAATGATTTAAATGATTACCGAATTTATCTTGCCAATGTTAATGAGTTTCTGCAAAAATTTTATAAAGATCAACCATATTCCGAAAATTTGGATATTATAATGCGGGTTGAACTTCCAAAAGAGTTTGAAGAAGTAATGGTTTTGTGTAAACGTTATGATAGTATATTAGCACAGAATGCTCCGTCTTATGAGCAGGTTTTATTATTTGATACAGATATTTTTAGTAAATTCTTAAAAATTAGAAAAGAAACTAGTTCTTATAAGGAAAGGAAACAATTAAAAGCAAAAATTGAAAATAAAATTGGTTCATTTATTGAGTATGCTTTTTCTGTTGATTTACAGCAGGAATTTTTGGAATAACAATTAAAAAAATTGCTGTCTATAATAAAGATATTTTATGTATAGGTTATATCAACAATCAAAAAGTTGAGCTTTAGGATATAAATTATTTGAGTAAAAACATGATTAGATTTCTGATTTTATGTACGATTTTCTTTCTTCTTTACTTTGGTTTTAATACCATTAATGAATTTGATTCAGCTGTTAATATATCAGTTTTAGATTATCAGATTCAGACAACTATCTTTACTTTTAGTGCCCTCTTTATAATTGTACAGTTATTATTAATGATAGTGCTAAAAACTATCTTCTCCATATTTGATTTACCATTTATCATAAGCCGTAACTGGTATAAGAGGAAGCTACAAAGAATTAATGAGCGTTTATTAAAAATAATCTCTGAACTTATTATGGGAAATAGGCAGAAATCCTTAGAGTTAACAAATAAGATTTTACCGGATTTAGACGAAAACTGTATAGAATTTAGGGATCTGGTTTTAGCAGAATCTACCAGTAGCTTTGATATGCAAATTCAAAGGCTTCGTACTTTAGTAGGTAAAAAGTATTATAGTATATATGCCGCTAAAAGGCTTGCTCAAATCTTTTTCGACCATGGACGGTATACAGAATCAGAAGAATATGCTAATAAGGCCTTCAATGAAAATGATACCGATATCTCTCTTATGGTTATGCTAATCAGGATTTATGCAAAAACTGCAGCCTGGAACAAAATGATATTTGTTATTTCTAAATTTCAAAGAGCTGATATGAAGTTATTAGAGAATTACTCCCAGGAAATTTCAGGTTATTATTACTTAGCGGCTAAAGATGCTGTTTCTGCAGGTAATGATAATGAAGCGGTAAAATTTTTAGAATCATCTTTAGAACTGAAACCAGACTATTTAGACTCATTAAATTTATATACTGAATTAAACGTAAACATTAATAATTCTGCATCGCTACTTAAAATACTTAAATCAGCTTTTGTCAGTAATCCATGTTTTGAAATTGCCCAGATGTATATAAAATGCTCAAAAAGTTCCGTAAATGCAATTTACGGGACTTTGGCGGGTTTGGTTAAACCTTCAGAGAATAATGCTTTGTTTCTAGCGATAGCTGCATATTTAGGTTTGTATGATAAAGTTGCTGAAATAAGAGAGCCAAAGCTGATTAATTACGATCCTAAAAGCTAAAATGGATCTTAACTCCAGCTTTGCAAATGTCACTCTCGACAAAAGACAGCAACTTCTATATGAAGATTTAAAAAAATTAGCTGAATCCATAAATAAAAGATCTTTTATAGAACATATTCTAGCTAGATTCAAAAGCTCAAAAACTCCTCGAGGAATTTATCTTTATGGTGATGTGGGGCGAGGGAAAACAATGCTTATGCAAATGTTTTTTGCAATGATTTTGGTTAAGAAAAAGTTTATTCATTTTCAAAATTTTATGCAGGAGCTACACCAAAAAGCGCATAAGTTTCAGGCTAATAACAGAGAGGATAGAATAGTTCAAAAACTTGCTGATGAAATTGCAAGCCAGGCCATGGTTTTATGTATAGATGAATTTGAGATAAAGGATATTACGGATGCAATGCTTATAATGAGGTTGTTTTCGTTTTTATCTCAAAACGGGGTTTTTATTTTCCTAACTACTAATGCAGCTCCGGAGGATTTATATAAAGATGGTCTACAACGAGAATTGTTTTTGCCCTTTATAGAAAACATAAACAAAGATTTTTTGGTCTTGAATCTAGATAGCAAAAAAGATTATCGTTTAGAAAAAATAGCAACTGCTAAAAATAAAATACTCTTTCCTATTAATGACGAAAATAATACTGCCTTTGGTAGAATTAAGGAGAGTTTGTGTTCTAAAGAAGAGCTTTACCCAGGTAAATTTGAAGTGTTTGGCCGGGAAGTTATTTTTGCTAATACTCATCAAAACATTCTATTTACTAATTTTAATGAGCTCTTTATACAGGATTTTGGCTACGCAGATTATGTAAAACTTTGTCAGAGATTTGGAATCATAGTGCTGGAAGGTGTAAGGCGAATATCTGAGGATGAAACAAATATTATTATCCGAGTTATTAATTTTATTGATAATGCTTATTTTTATAAGGTAGCATTATTTGCTTTACTTGAAACTGAGCCGTCTTTAATATATACCTCCGGTAAAAGATTAGCAGAGTTTCAAAGAGCTGTTTCAAGGTTAAATGAAATGAATAGTAGCGATGAAAAATTGGGATAACCCTAAATTTATTAGTTTTGAAGGGGGGGAGGGAAGTGGTAAGTCTACCCAGAGTAAGAAACTTTATGAATATTTACTTTCAAAAGATATTAAGGTTATCCATACACGTGAGGTAGGGGGTACTAAAGAAGCTGAACAAATTCGCAATCTTCTGATAGATCAGCATTTGTATAATGTTTCTGAGCTGATGTTGGTTATGGCTGCTAGATATGAGCATATTAATAATTTGATCATACCAGCTTTGCGGGAGGGCTATACTGTTATTTGTGATAGATTTGTTGATTCTACTGCCTCTTATCAAGCAGGAGACCATCTTACAATAGAAGACGTCTTTGATCTTCACAATAAATTAATGAGAGCAAGTGATGACCATAAGGTTGTTATGCCTGATATTACATTTTTTATGGATTTAAAACCACAAATCGGTATAAAGAGAAGCATCCAAACAGGAGATATAAATAAGTTTGAAGAGAAAAATATAAGCTTTCACCAGGGAGTTTATGAAAGGTTTAAAATTATTGCAAGTATGTATAGAGATCGGATCAAAACTATCAGTTGTGAGAATAAAGAAATAGAGGATATTCACCAAGAAATATTATCACTAATTAACTAAGTACAATATAGGGCACAGAGCACAAACTTATGTTAAGGTTAACTCTAATATTTATACTAATCATTATAAATATTAATTATGAACTAGCTGTTGCTCTCAATAATAATGGGAAAGGAATTATGAAAGAGGATCGTTTAGTACCGCGGGAAGTATTGTTTGGTAATCCAGATAAAATTGCAGTGCGGATGAGTGAAGACGGAAAATATATTAGTTACCTTGCGCCGTTAAATGGGGTACTAAACGTTTTCGTTGCACCAGTTGATAATCCATTAACAGGAAAGGCGATTACGGCTGATACGGAAAGGGGTATTAGAAGTTATTCGTGGGCTAAAAATAGCAATAATATTATTTATTCTATAGATAATAAAGGAGACGAGAATTTTAGACTTTATTCGATTGATATAAATACTAAAGAAAATATCCTTCTTACTCCACAGGAGGGGATTAAAGCGTCTGTGATTAAAAAAAGTAAAAACTTTCCAGATGAAATTTTAGTCCAGATGAATAAGAGAGTTCCTGAATATTTTGATATTTATAAAATTAATGTGAAATCAGGCAAAGCAGAGATTTTCTTCGAAAATAAAGAAAAGTATATCAGCTTTATAATTGATGATAATTTTAAAATTCTCTTTGCTTATAAGATGTTGCCAACTGGTGAAGGGGAGATTTACGGTTTTAAGAATGGTAACCTTTTAAACCCGCAATTATTCCAAAAAATAAAAACAGAAGATATGTTAACTACTTCGCTTTTACATACAACCGCCGATGGCAAGGTTCTCTATGCTGTTGATAGCAGCCAAAGGGATAAATCTGCTCTTTTTGAAATAGATTTATCAACTCAAAAAAGAACCCTTCTTTATGAAGATGCACGAGCTGATATAGGCTCTTGTTTAGTAGAACCTATCACTAAAAAGATTCAAGCTGTATCAATTGATTATCTGCAAAAAGAATGGGTAATTCTTGATCCGCAAATAAAGGAGGATATAAAGAATTTATCGAAGCTTAATTATGGCACAATTGAAATTACTTCTAGGGTAGAAAATGATAATAAATGGATAGTTGTTTATATGCAAGATGATGGCCCATATAAATATTATTTATATGATCGAGCTACTAGAGAAATTAAATTTTTATTCGTTTCTAATTCTAAACAAGAAAGCTATTCCTTTGCTAAAATGCATCCGGTACAAATTACTTCTCGGGATGGTTTAGAGCTAGTTAGTTATTTAACATTACCTAGGTGGTTGGATAAGGGCGCACGGCTAGAGAAACCAATACCTCTTGTGCTTTATGTTCACGGTGGACCAAATAGTAGAGATAATAAAGGTTACAATGCTACTCACCAATGGCTTGCTAATAGAGGTTATGCAGTACTTAGCGTTAATTATCGTGGCTCTACCGGTTTTGGTAAAAGCTTTATTAATGCCGGCGATGGGCAATGGGCTAGAAAAATGCAGGATGATCTAGAAGATGCAGTAAAATGGGCAATAGATAATAACATTGCCGAGAAAGATAAAATAGTGATTATGGGAGGGAGCTATGGCGGTTATGCTACCCTTGTCGGTATGAGTATGACACCTGAGCTATATGCTGCAGGAATAGATATTGTTGGTCCTTCAAATCTAGAAACTTTAATGAACTCGATTCCTCCTTATTGGAAACCGGTCTTTGCTCATTTAAAGAAAATTATAGGGGCTTCACCTGATAATGAAGAGGGAAAAAAATTTCTATTTGAGCGCTCGCCTCTTAATTATGTAAAAAACATAAAAAAACCTTTGTTAATTGTACAAGGAGCTCATGACCCCCGTGTTAAAAAGTTTGAATCTGATCAAATAGTATCTGCTATGAAAAAGCATGGAATACCTGTAGTGTATTTACTCTATAAAGACGAAGGGCATGGGCTTGCTAGACCTGAAAACAGGATGGCATTTTATGCCCACGCTGAAGTATTTTTAGCCAATATCCTTAAAGGTAGATATTTAGGTCACGACGGTAATTTCCCGGGCTCTTCAATGGAGATAATAGAAGGTAAGGATTTGACATGGACTAAAGAGGTTAGCGCTTCTCTCTAAGGTTTTTTACGAATGATTTCATAGTTATTAAGGTATTATATTTCAATGTTTTAATGCTCAAAGTTAACTTTAGCCTCTTGGCAGCTTATATTAAATCTGTTGATTGAAAATATTTCTTTTGTATAATTGCTCGTGTAGTAATTCATTTAATAATTATTTTTATGCAGAAGGTTTCTTTTATTAGCGTTGTATTACTATCTTTTTTAGTAAGTGCTTGTTTACCTGTTATTTTTACCGGTGCAACGGCTTCGGTAACAGAACTTGCCAAGGATAGACCTAAGGAAGAGGCACTGAAGGATTTTCGTATAGCAACTGCAATAAAAGCTTCGTTTATAAAAAATAATTTTAGGGAGTTATATACCAAAATTAAAGTGGAAGTAGTTCAAGGTAGGGTGTTATATACAGGATTGATTGATAAAGAAGAAGACATGATTAATGCTGTTCAGATTGCATGGGATCAAGAGGGGGTAGTAGAAGTTGTAAATGAGCTTAAGGTAGATAAAAATAGCGGTAAATTTGATATTGTTCAGTATACCAGAGATACTATGATTACGAGTCAGATTAAATCGAAAACTTTTCTTGATAGAAGTATAAAATTTGTTAACTATACCGTTATTACAGTAAACGACGTTGTTTATTTATTTGGTATAGCAAGATCAGAAGAAGAATTGCAAAAAGTAGCAACAATTGCGTCTAATGTTAATGGAGTTCAAAAAGTTGTAAGTCATGTTAGGTTGGGGGATTATACTCCTAAAACTACCGAATCCTCGGTAGGAAAGCAGGAAGAAGAGACATTACTTATTGAAGAAGGGGAGTCTTCTGATTTTAAAAACGAGCAGGAGTCGATAGATAGTTGGTGATGCTTGGAAGTATATTTAGTAAAAGGTTACTTATATATATTTATAATGCTAGCTCGCTAGTAATGTTATTTTTTCTTGCAATAATATTGTCGTCTTGTCAAAGTAACCCTAAATCTTTTCAAAGTTTGTCTAAGGAAGATAGGCACAATACAAAATATAAAGGGCATTTTAAAGTCGGGGATAAATATAGTATCAAAGGGAAATCCTATAAACCTAAAAAGTATAACAAGTATGCTAAAATTGGTAAGGCTTCATGGTATGGTCATAAGGACGGTTCTCATGGCAAAAAAACCGCTAATGGTGATACGTATAATAAAGAATTATTAACAGCTGCGCATAAGACACTTCATATGCCTTCGCTGGTTAAAGTCAAAAATCTAGAGAACGGCAAATCTGTTATAGTACTTATCAACGATAGAGGACCTTTTGCAGGTGACAGAGAAATCGATGTTTCAGAAAAGGCTGCTAGATTACTTGGTTTTAAGCATAAAGGAACAGCTCAAGTAAAGATACAATACCTACATTCTGAAACGCAAAAAATGTTAAAAACTTTTGGTCTTGCTGAGAAAGAAGGTTCTATTTCAAAGAAACCTCTGGCTAATAGGAAGTGCAGCGTTAACTGTCATGTAAAGCTTGTGAATCTAAAATATGGATATAAGGTAGATTCATAAGGTTTCGGCATTAAAAACATTTTGCGGCTTCTAGTGAATTAACATTTAGTTAGGCTATTTCACCGGCTAGCCGCTATAAAATTTGATAGTTCCTGAAGGTTTTATTTTTGTATTTTAACTAATACATGCTTCTTTTTACCAGAAGAAATTTTGATTATTTCGTCTTGTAGATAGCTTGAGTTTATTATCATATTCTCATCTATCACTAGATTATCGTTAACTTTAACACCCATTCCCCTAATTAATCTTCTACCTTCTCCTTTGGAACTAGTAAGACCTGTTTGACATAATAAATCAATACACATTATTCCTTGCGATAAAATCTTTTTATCTAGTAAAATAGAAGGTAAATTATCGCTTATTGTTTTCTGCTCAAAAACTTTAATGGCAGTATCAAAGGCTTCTTGGGCTTTTTCTTTGCCATGGCAAAGCTCCGTGACCCTGTAAGCTAATTTTTTCTTAGCTTCGTTGATATTCTCGCTGATTAAAGTTTCAAATTCTTGTTCTTCCGATTCTGAAAACTCGCAATATAATTTAGCAAATTTAGCGACATCCGCATCTTCCGTATTGCGCCAGTATTGATAATAGTCATAAGAGGATAGGTGCTCTTCATTTATCCATACAGCGCCGCTTACAGATTTCCCCATTTTTGTTCCTGAAGAAGTAGTAAGTAGAGGAGTAGTAAGTCCGAAAGACTCATTTTTGTTCATTTTTCGAATTAACTCTACACCGGTAACAATATTACCCCATTGATCACTACCTCCAAGTTGTAATGCACAATTATGTATCTTATTAAGGTAATAAAAATCGTAGGCTTGTAAAAGCATATAATTGAATTCCAAAAAGGTTAAAGATTGTTCTCTCTCTAACCTGGTTTTAACCGAATCCATTGTTAGCATTCGATTTATCGAAAAGTTCCTGCCATATTTACGTAAAAATTCAATATAACCGAGATTATCAAGCCAATCGGCGTTATTTAGCATAACGGCATCACTTGGTCCATCGCCAAATCTAATGAATTTAGATAAAGATTTTTTAATCCCTGCCATATTTTTATATATATCTTCATCACTAAGATACTTTCTAAGTTCTTCTTTACCAGTTGGATCACCGATTTTGGTAGTTCCTCCTCCTACTAAAACAATTGGCTTATGACCGTATTTCTGCAAAAGACGTAATATCATAATTTGCATTAGATTACCTACATGCAAAGATTCAGCAGTGCAATCGAATCCTATATAGGCTGCTATTTTTTCTTGAGCCATTTTCTGCTCTAAGGCTGCAACGTCAGTACATTGATAAAAATAGCCTTTCTTTTTAAATTCTTCGATGAATGTCATATATCTTAGTTTTTTGATGAATAATTTTGTTATTTAGATATTTTTATACTTACCAAGTGCTAAATTATAAAGCAGAGTTTCTAAAAGGACAAACCAATATTTATGACCGGTCTATTATTTTTTTGTTATCTCCAAGGAGATTGGGATATTGAAAGACAGATTATTGATCAGTCCTCTTCTTTATCTAATGCGGGAGCTAAAGGAAGAGCGTCTGTCACCAAGGAAGATATACATATTTTAAATTACCAAGAATCCTTAGAAGTAAAATGGTCTAATGGTTTTGTATCCAAAGCAAAGAAGAAGTATGATTATATTTTAGATAGTAGCGGAAATTTAGGACTATACAGTTATGAACAGGGGAGTAGACATTTCATGTTCAATTTATTATTCGATTCAAATTTAACTGCGATAGTTAGCGGCAATTACAAATGTAACCAGGATTTTTATTCTACAAATTATGAAATTGTTAATTCTAATCAGTTTATTCAAAAATTCAAGGTGAACGGTCCCCGGAAAGATTATATAGCAACATCTTGTTTTGTTAGGGTGAAAAGATAGGATTTAAATATTAAAATTAATTATTTGTTTTGATTAATAGTTTTGAGGATATAGTAAATAAATATTTTTTATTGTAAAATAACTTATCCTAAATATGTATTGACAGGAACTTTTAAAGTATATACTATGCAGCCCTGACCAATAACAATTTATCAGGTAGATATAGATTATGGCGTCAGAGCCTCAGAATAATACTTCTAATAGCGTTTCCTCTAATCTCGACTTATCTTCCTCAAAATTTAGCAAAATAATTGATTACTTATGGCCGGTTTATAGGCATGAGTTACCTAAGTTTTTGCTTATAACTCTACTTATGTTTTCAATTCTTTTGATCCAGAATTTAATCAGAGCAATGAAAGATAGTGTTGTTAACACGATGATTGGTACTGAAACAATTGCTTTTTTAAAATTCTGGGGCGTTTTGCCTGCCGCTTTTTTGGTAACAATAATTTACGTAAAGTTAGTTAGTATAATGAAAGGTGAAACCATTTTTTACCTTATTATGTCTGTTTTTTTAAGTTTCTTTGCTCTGTTTGCTTTTGTTTTATTTCCAAATTACCAATACTTCCATCTAGACCCTACCTATGCTAACCATCTTGGGTCTATATATCCGAATTTAAAATGGTTTATATTATTACTATCTAATTGGAGCTTTTCTCTATTTTATATAATTGCAGAATTATGGCCAAATGCTGTGTTTTCCTTGTTATTCTGGCAATTTGTAAATAAAATTACTACGGTTGAAGAATCAAAAAGATTTTATCCTTTGTTTGGATTGCTCGGCCAAACAGGGCTATATATAGCTGGTACTTTTTTAATGAATTTATCAAATATGAGTAATTACATTATCAGTAATTTTTCTGCTAATGCTGATAAAAGTGTTGTTTCGATCCAAATAGTAATATCTGTTGTGCTTGTCTTAGGTCTATTAGCTTTGGTAGCATTCTGGCTAATTAATGCTAAAATTCTTGATCAGGAAACTATAAATACTCTGAAATTTAAGGTTAAAAAAAATCATCTTTCTCTAAAAGATAGTTTTAAAATGATTATTGAATCAAGATATATAAGACTTATAACAGTCTTATTATTTTGCTACGGTCTTGCCATCAATTTAGTGGAAGGCCCTTGGAAAGCCGAGGCGAATAAACTTTACACTAACCCTACAGACTTTGCCGTATTTGTTGGTAGCTATCTTAGTTATACAGGATTATTAACTATTTTCTTTGTTATTGTGGGTTCAAATCTTGTTAGAAGGCTCGGTTGGTTTTCTGCAGCTATTATTACTCCACTTATGATGTTAATTACCGGAAGCCTCTTCTTTACAATATCTAATTTTGATGCGGTAGGGAGCTTGCTAGTTACCTTTTTCGTTATGACTGATCCTTTAATGCTTGCAGTCTTAATCGGAGCAATTCAAAATGTTTTCAGCAAATCAAGTAAATACACTTTTTTTGATAGTACGAAAGAAATGGCATACGTACCACTTGAGGATGAATTAAAAACTAAGGGTAAGGCAGCGGCCGATATGATCGGTACGAAGCTTGGTAAATCGGCAAGTGCGTTTGTGCAGTCAATGATTTTTATTATAATTCCTACTGCTACTTATCATTCAATTTCTACTTTCTTAATGGTTATATTTCTAATTATCTGTATAGTTTGGGTCTGGACTGTAATAGAACTGAATAAGGAATATAAAAATCTTTGCGGAAATAAATAATTTTAGCAGGAAAATTACTGATAGGTTATTCTAATTTAAGTATTATTTATTAATCACTAAATGAGACTCGGTATTGCCACCAGAAAACTCTAAAAAGTATCTGTTATACTAAGATAAGCCTCTACAATCAGATTGTTTAACGGTTTTAAACCAGACAAATTATATTCACTTGTTAGTGCTTTTATAATAGTAGGTAAATCTGTAAGCCACTTTTTACCTTTGTCCTTATAAATATTAAGTATATTGGTTGTAAAATTATCCATTTTTTAAGATATCCATAAGACAATTAAGTAAATTATTATTATAAGCCCAATAAATATTGGGCTTTAAGTTATTTACTCAATATTTATGGTTTGAGGTTCTCCTTTTTGTTGGGTACGTGGAATACTGATAGTTAGTATACCGTCTTTTAATGACGATTTAATTGAGTTCCGTTCAATATCAGTATTCAAGCTAATTACCTGTTTGAATTTACTATTTATGTTCTTTTTAGTGTTATTTTCATCTGATTGTTCTTTATTTTCCGCAGAAATTGTTAAGATATTTCCATTCAATTCTAATTTGAGTTGTTCTCTAGTAAATCCTGGTATTGCTAACGTAATTAGATATTCTTTATCTAATACCTCGATTGTAGAGTGATTTAAATAATTATCATTTAATAAATTGTCCACATGAATGTGGGAATTAAAGAAATCACGATCAATAAGGTTGAATAATGATGTACGAGGAATTAAGCTCATTTCATCAAACAATTTTTTCATTCTACGCTCAAAATTATCATCCAGAAGCAATGGCTGGGGCTTATTATAATTAAGCTGATTCTTATACTCTAATAATTGTTCCGAAATGATTTGATTCTGGTTATAACATTTTACTAGGAAATATATAGTACCTGCCAAAAATAGGCAGGTACTAAACCCTAATATAGCTAATATAGCCTTGTAATTGGTCCATTTACAAACAGTTGACTTTTGATCAGTTACGTTCATATGCTAACCTCATTCTTCTCCTTTAATTCGCTTAACTTATTTCTATTTTTTTAGGGGTTCTTTTATCATTTTTTGGTACCGATATATTTAGTACTCCGTTTTCAAAACTCGCCTTAATTTTTTCTGGTTCGATATTATTAGGTAGCGAAATTGATCTCTGGAATGCTCCATAGTATCTTTCTCTTAAATGGTAATTTTTTTCTTTTTCTTCTTTTACATCTTCTTTCTTTCCTTTTATGGTAAGAATATTATTATCTATTTTTACATCTATTTCTTTTTGGTTTATTCCCGGTAATTCTGCTTCTATCTTGTACTCACTATCTGTTTCAGATATATCAATTCTAGGAGATAAGTCCATTCCACTTTTAGATAAAAAAGAAGTTGGTAAGGAATAAAGCTCATTAAACAAGTCATCAAATATACTGTCTCTTGTTCTTATGGATTCTGATTTTGATCTTAATCTTGGTAAATATGACATGATTTCCTCCTTATAAAATTTGTATTTACAATATATATTTTATAATAAAAAAATATATTTCAAGAGGTTAAGCAGAAAGATTAGTAAATTTTTGATTAATGCGTTATGTGCTGGCCAGTTTAATAATCTAGCGCAACACTGTATATTTGAATTCATTCAAAAATACAAAGCCAGTGTTGCTAATGACAAAATACCACAGAATTACTCTCTACGATAGAGAGAACATATATCGCTTACTCCAAACCAACC
>CAIKLL010000170.1 GCA_903828265.1 uncultured Rickettsiales bacterium | reverse complement strand
TTCAATTTCCTTTTTTAAATATAGGTTAGATCAATAATTTTATATAAAAACAACTTATAGTGCAGATAATAAAAGTTCTCATTCCAAAAGCCGGCTTATTTCCTTTAGATTATAAAATCTCCAAAGATATTAATATAGAAGTAGGAGATTTAATTATTGTTCCTTTTCGCAGTAAAAACATAACCGGAATAGTTTGGGAAACAAATTGCCCTCCTAGTGATAAGAAGCTTAAAATAATCGATCCAACTTTAAATCCCACTGGTAGTAATTATAAAAATATTGGTCTTGCCAATATTGAGCTGATTAAAAAAGCAAGTAGCTATTATCTGGCTTCACTTGGTTCTATTGCTAAACTTGTCATACCTTTTGATATAAATCCCCAAGCTATTCAAACTGAAAGTGAGGAATTTTCTGGAGAGCATTTATTGCCAAATTTATCAGAAGAACAGGCCGGTACTCTAAATTTTATAAAAGCAACGACAAAACCTGTTTTATTAAAAGGCGTAACCGGTTCAGGTAAAACGGAAGTATATTTTTATTTAGTGGCAGAAACGATAAAAAAAGGAAAACAATCACTGATAATGCTCCCTGAGATTTCTCTAAGCTCCCAAATAATAAAGCGTTTTACCCAGCGTTTTGGATTTAAACCTGCTGTGTGGAATTCAAGCATTAGTAAAACTCGCAAGAAGAAGATTATGCAAGGTATATTAAGCGGTTCAACTACAGTTGTAATAGGTACCAGAAGCGGTCTGTTTTTACCTTATAAAAGCCTAGCATTAATTGTGGTAGATGAAGAACATGACGCTTCCTACAAGCAGGGAGAAGGAATCTTATATAATGCCCGTGACATGGCAGTGTTAAAAGCGCATTTATTAGCTGCTTCAGTAGTTTTAGTTTCAGCAACACCTTCAATTGAAACTATTTATAATGTCCAGCAGGAAAAATATTCAATGGTAGAGCTTAAAAGTCGTTTCAGCGATGCTACCTTACCTGAAGTAGAAATTATAGATATGCGGAATATTGAGCTAGAGCAAAATAACTGGCTTTCAAAACCATTAATTACCGCAATTAACAACACGCTAGAACAAGGAAATCAGTGCTTACTGTTCCTAAATAGAAGAGGATATGCCCCCTTAATGTTATGCAAATCTTGTGGTTATAGATTTCAGTGCAGCAAATGCTCCGCATCAATGGTAACCCATAAAAGTAGAAAATTAATGGAATGCCATCATTGTGGGATTGTAAGTAAAATTTATGACACTTGCCCGGAATGTCACCACGATAATTCGTTAATTTTATGTGGGCCAGGAATTGAAAGAATTGAGGAAGAGGTAAAAAGGCTTTTTCCAGATTCACGGATAAAAGTAATAAGCAAAGATCAAAATACAAAAACAAATCAGGTACAAACCCTATTACACGAAATGGAAATCGGTAATATTGATATATTAATCGGCACGCAGATCGTTACGAAAGGCTATCACTTTCCAAAACTTTCTTTAGTAGGAGTAGTTGATGCAGACCTTGGATTTTTAGGAGGTGATCTAAAATCCGTAGAAAAAACGTTTCAATTACTACATCAGGTAGGAGGACGAGCAGGCCGTGAGCAAAATACCAAAGGAAAAGTGCTATTACAAACCTATTTCCCTGAAAACAAAGCCTTAATCGCCCTTACTCAAGGTAAAGAAAAAGAATTTATTGAAATGGAAATGCTCTCCCGAAAAGAAGCCCAAATGCCTCCGTTTACAAAAATGGCAGTTATAAATATCGCAGGCAAATATCAGGAAAAAACCTGCTCTATAGCCAATTATATAGTCCAAAAAGCCCCTATTAGTTCAGCAAGAATATTAGGACCCGCTGAAGCCTTAATATTTAAGCTCTCCGGACGATATAGATATAGAATATTAATAATTTGTGAAAGAACTTTTAATATTCAAAAATATATTTCTCTATGGTTTGGTAATTGTAAAATTCCATCATCATTTCAGATTAAAATAGACATAGATCCTTATAATTTTTATTGATTTCTCTAACTATTTAAAAGTAGTTAACTTTTAAATATAAAATTAGCAAATATGCCACATATAAACTTTTAGTCTAGTATATTTTGATAGTTAGCTATAACTATAGGTTGACATTAACAACTATTAGTTACTACAAACACCACACACTAAAAGTTATAATAAAAATGAAAGTACAACCAGTTATACTAGCAGGAGGAAATGGTTATCGATTATGGCCATTATCTCAAAAAACCAAGCCAAAACAGTTTATAAAAAATTTTGCTAATCTAAGTTTATTCCAAAACACCGTAATCCGTAATAGCTATTTAGGAACACCTTTAATAATGGCTAATATTAATAATCAGGAAATTGTGATTAAACAGCTGAAGGAAATAAACGTCTACGCTAAGATAATTTTTGAACCAGATTCAAAAAACACTGCTATATGTGAATTAGCCGCAGCATACTATGCAAAACGCCAAGGATACGATACTGTAGTTCTTATTCCGTCCGATCATCGTATCGAGGATTGGTTAAATTATAGAGATAGTTTAAATATAGCCCTAAAAGCTACCAAAAAATACAAATTTAGTGTAATAGGTGTATCTCCCACTTCTTCTAACACAAACTTTGGTTATATCAGAGCAAACCAGCAAATAAACAAGTATTTATATTTAGGAACTCAATTTATAGAAAAACCTAATAAAGAATTAGCTAAAAAATTAACTGCTGGCCAGTTTAATAATCTAGCGCAACACTGTATATTTGAATTCATTCAAAAATACAAAGCCAGTGTTGCTAATGACAAAATACCACAGAATTACTCTCTACGATAGAGAGAACATATATCGCTTACTCCAAACCAACC
>CAIKLL010000169.1 GCA_903828265.1 uncultured Rickettsiales bacterium | reverse complement strand
GGTTGGTTTGGAGTAAGCGATATATGTTCTCTCTATCGTAGAGAGTAATTCTGTGGTATTTTGTCATTAGCAACACTGGCTTTGTATTTTTGAATGAATTCAAATATACAGTGTTGCGCTAGATTATTAAACTGGCCTTTTTAAAAATTGAACAAGCAAGTTTAGCAATTATGAGATTAACTTACCTACCAGCTCGTTTTAATGCTAGAGAGCATCATAAAACTCCTAGGAATAGGACAAAAAACCTATTATTTAACATTTTAGCTTTTTTATTAATAACTGCTGGCCTTACATTAATTGGGGTAGGATTTTCGGAAATGACTGCCCCAATCAGCGTATTAAAATCAGAACAAATTTCTTTAGATCCAATAAATTTATTTGAATATTCGTTGCGTACTACCCTTCGGATGTTTATCGCCTTGGTTTTCTCTTTAATTTTTTCTTTATTATATGCCACTATTGCTGCCAAAAATAGCTATGCAGAAGAAATTTTAGTGCCTTTACTTGATATTTTACAATCAGTTCCAATTCTTGGTTACATTTCATTTACCGTTACAGGATTCTTGCTATTATTTCCTAATAGCATTATGGGAGCTGAATGCGCCGCTATTTTTGCCATTTTTACATCCCAAGCATGGAACCTTACATTCAGCTTTTATCAATCCTTAAAAACTGTTCCTAAAGAATTAATAGAAGCAAGTTCCATATTTAAAATGTCGAAATGGCAAAGGTTCTGGCGGGTAGAATTGCCTTTTGGCATACCGAGTTTAGTCGGAAACATTGTAGTATCAATGTCCGGTGGATGGTTTTTTGTGGTAGCAGCTGAAGTAATCAGTGTCGGTAATAATAAAATAAGCTTGCCTGGTATTGGGTCCTACATATCACTAGCTCTTGAGCAAGAAAACATCCCAGCTATTATATATGCTGTAACGGCTATGATATTAATTATAATAATTTATGACCAACTACTATTAAGGACTCTTGTTGCCTGGTCTGACAAATTTCACTGCGAAACCACAGGCAGTGGTAATGCCCCGAAATCCTGGGTTTTAACTCTGTTTACTAGAAGTCGTATGATAAATAAATTATTCCTTCCCATCACTTATTTTTTCAGATTTATAGTACACTTCCGATTATTTAACCACTCAAGGGATAATATAAACCTTAGCCAAAACCAAGAATTCGGCAGCTACAGTCACCACCGAGTCTCTAAATATTTATGGTATTTTACATTATTTGTTATATTTGCCCTAGCAAGTTACTATTTATTTAGGTTTTTACAATATAAAGTAAAGTTAAATGACCTACTTCAAGTGCTACAACTAGTTTCAATTACTATGCTACGAGTTTTTATATTAGTAATCATTGCTTCTATTATCTGGGTACCAATTGGTATATATATCGGTTTAAACCCAAAACTGGCAGCAGTTATGCAGCCAATAACTCAATTTCTTGCTGCTTTTCCAGCCAATTTACTTTTTCCGCTTGCAGTAATTATAATCAGTAAATACAATCTTAACCCTAATATCTGGTTAAGCCCCTTAATGATTATAGGAGCACAATGGTATATTTTATTTAATGTAATTACAGGAAGCTCTTCTTTCCCTAACGAGCTTAGAGAAGCCTCTAAAAATTTTAATATTAAAGGTTTTCTGTGGTGGCGCAAAGTTATGTTACCTGGAATTGCACCTTATTTTATCACAGGAGCAATTACAGCTTCAGGCGGGGCTTGGAATGCTAGTATAGTAGCAGAAGTTGTTAGTTGGGGAGATAAAAAAATAGTACTAAAAGGGATCGGAAGTTATATATCGCAAATGACCGTAGAAGCAGATTTCCATCGAATAGTTCTAGGAATAGGGGTTATGTCTATCTGTATAGCATTAATTAACCATTTTTTTTGGCAACCCTTATATAATTACTCCGCAAAAAAATATAAATTTTAATTAGTTTAAGTATGGAAACGTATGAATAATAATTTAATTGAACTTTCCTCAATTACCCAAAGTTTTACAAAACCTGATGGCAATATACAAAAAATATTAGATCAGATTAGCTTTAATGTTAGGGAAGGAGAAATACTAGCAATACTAGGTAAATCCGGTTGCGGTAAGTCTACCCTGCTAAGGATTATTGCAGGCTTAGTCAAACCGACTAGAGGTAAAGTAAAATATAATCACGAAGCAACCGATAGAAATTTCGGTATTAGTATGATTTTCCAGAGTTTTGCTCTTTTTCCATGGCTTACTGTTCTTGAAAATGTAGAGCTTGGTTTAGAGGCATTGGATATTCCAAGGGCAGAAAGACGAAAAAAAGCTTTGGAAGCTATAGATTTAATAGGCCTTGACGGATTTGAATCAGCCATGCCAAGAGAACTATCTGGCGGTATGAAACAAAGAGTAGGATTCGCTAGAGCTTTAGTAGTAGAACCAAAAGTAATGCTTATGGATGAGCCGTTTTCTGCTCTCGACATACTTACTTCAGATACTCTAAAAAACGATTTCCTGGATCTCTGGGTTGCTAAGAAAACTGACCTAAAATCGGTAGTAATAGTTACTCACGGTATTGAAGAGGCAGTCATGATGGCTGATCGAGTTCTAATTTTAGCATCGAACCCAGGCCGGGTAGTTTCTGAAGTAAAGATTAATTTAAATAGACCAAGGCATGCTCATACCCCAGAATTTCAACAATTAGTTGACCAAATTTACAGCAAAATGTCCGAAGCTAGCAAGCAAACTTTTGACGATAAAATCAAAAAAATACGAGAGCACGATATAACTCAAAAGGCCAGTTTAATAATCTAGCGCAACACTGTATATTTGAATTCATTCAAAAATACAAAGCCAGTGTTGCTAATGACAAAATACCACAGAATTACTCTCTACGATAGAGAGAACATATATCGCTTACTCCAAACCAACC
>CAIKLL010000168.1 GCA_903828265.1 uncultured Rickettsiales bacterium | reverse complement strand
TATATGTTCTCTCTATCGTAGAGAGTAATTCTGTGGTATTTTGTCATTAGCAACACTGGCTTTGTATTTTTGAATGAATTCAAATATACAGTGTTGCGCTAGATTATTAAACTGGCCACCTAATTAATTGCTATACTATTTTTTAGTAAAACATTTTATAAATTTTTAATCAATTTATAATTGTTTTGCTTTAGATTTAATAAAAATCTAATTGTTGTAAAAAGTCTATGACGGAATAATAACAAGCCCTTTAATAAATACATTATTAGCTTTACAAAACTAAAACAGGCGCGTATCAAAACTTCTTGCTATTTAGGATAATCTAATATAGATATCTATTAAATAAAAAATCCGATAATAAATTGCTTACTTAATAATTATGTTTATAGATAAAATCCCAGCGAGAACCAAAGATAATGCTTTTAATGTCATTATTGAAATACCGATGAATGATAATCCTGTTAAATACGAGTTTGATAAGGAAATCGGAGCAATAATGGTGGATAGGTTTATGCAAGCTCCTATGTTTTATCCGTGCAATTATGGATTCATTCCTCATACTCTTTCGCAAGATGGTGACCCTGCAGACGTGCTGGTGATAAGCCAATATCCTATTATTCCGGGTGCTATTATTAAAGTAAGGCCGGTTGGTGTTTTAATTATGGAAGATGAATCCGGTATAGATGAAAAAATTCTGGCTGTACCTACTAATAAGATAGATGTAACGTTTGAGAATATTAAAGATATCGATGATGTTCCGCAAATAATCAAGGATAGGATCAACCATTTCTTTGAAAATTATAAAAAACTTGAAAAAGGTAAATGGGTAAAAATTGTTGGCTGGGAAAACGCTAAGAAAGCACTAGACTTAATTGAAGAAGCGATTACTAGGGCAAAATAAACACCTAAAAAACCGCTAAAATCAATGGAATATAGGTAAATGTTATTATTTATTACTGTCCTTACTATCTGTATTATTTCTAGATCAGAAGCAGATTTTTTTATCCCATGCATCCCTGCGCTACAAAAATATTTTGAGTTATCTCCTTTCGGAGTGCAACTTTCATTAAGTTTAAATTTTATTGGTTATTGTATCGGGGGGTTAATAGCTGGTTTTTTAGGTGATAAATTCAATTATCGTATAATAATTATAAGTAGTTTAGCTATATTTGCGGCCGCAACTTTACTCTGTGCGTTAGCTGGAAACTACGGTTTTGTATTATTTGGTAGGTTTGTTCAAGGTCTTACTATTGCCGGTCCTACGGTACTAAGTTATGTAATTTTAATTGAAACTAGTAAATTCCGGGATCAGCTAACAAGGCTTGGTTTAATTAATGGTACTATTACTTTAATTATGACTATGGCACCAACTATTGGCAGTTACCTTGGGATGTATGCTAATTGGCGCTTTAATTTTTTAGCAGTTTTTGTTTTGGCTCTCGTAGCTTGGTCCTTAAGTTATAAGGTGGTAGAGGCCGGTAACAAGGTGACTGGTAAGATCACCATTTTTCTACCGTTTAAAGAGTATTTCACCTTAATTCAGTCCCGAAAATTGTTAATATTTACAGGTGCTTTGTGCTTTATTATAGCGCCTTATTGGGTGTTTATTAGCATGTCTCCTATTTATTATGTAAATGACTTAGGGGTGCCTCTTATTGAATATATGTGGTATAAAAATATATTAGCCATAATATTTGGGGTCATAAGTTTGATGAATGGCCTAATAGTTGATAAATTCGGCTGTAGAAATTGTTTTTTGTTTAGTATAAGTATGTGCTTTCTTAGTATAATTTGCCAGTTGATAATTGTATTAATAGGAATAGATGAGCCGAAAATTATTACTGCGGCTATGGCCATTTTAACGGTCGGTACGGCCTTTCTAATTAATTTTTTATATGCCAACGCATTAACTGCTATAACAAATCATATGGGTAAAGCTTCAGTTGTAATCCATTCTGTTAGATTAATATTCACTTCGGTTTCCCTTAGCATAGTTAGTAAATTATATTACGGTAATTTCTTTGTTATTGGTATTGCTCTTATTATTATGATGCTAACAGGATTATTGATAACATTATATATATACTCCTTGGGTTATCTCAAAGGGATAGCTTAGTGCTTAGTAAAGGTTATACGCTATCGCTTGTTTCTAATAAATATTCACCGATAATTGCTATTCCACCAGGGGGCAAATCGGTTTCTGTAATAACTGATTCCCTGGCAATTAGCTTTGTAAGGCATGATGATTCTAGTGCCTCTTTAAATATTTGATTATCAAGAAATAGCTTTAACAAATCAGCAGCTTTCTTATTTTTTCCATGATCTGCTAGATAAATTATTGAATTTATAGCTTGCTGCTGTGTGTCTAAGTTTACACCTTCAATAGTAAGCCCTTTTTCAAATAAGGCTTTTATATTTTTAAACATAGTGGAAGCCAAAGATTCAAAGATTCTTGATATTGCATCTTTAATAGGATCATTCTTAAGAACTATAGAACTAGTATAAGCATCTTTAACAATAAAATTAGGAAAAAGCTTTTCCCATTCATTTGTAGAATCCTTAGTTCTAAAAGTTTGGAAGGGTTTTCCAGTATCTGGAAATATGGTGGTGCCATCTGCTAAGGGATCATGATTTTTATCGCAAACAAAAGTTTTACTATTATAATCGGGTAAATCCGGGGCATATAGCCATTCGCCTGATGGAGAAGTATAGGATTCAATAAACATTTCTTTACTTGAGCAAAAATCTTTTTTCCAGTGATTATATTGTTTTTCCAGAAAATCATCTGTGTAGAATTTGCGAAACTTTTTATAAACGTCGTCGTTGAAATGTTTTTTTAAAATATTTTCCCAACTATCTTCTTTTATTTTACTCATAATTTTTTACTATTAGTTATTTTTTTATTACTGTGTTTGGTTCTCGTCTACTGTGTGAGTTTCACTGCTTTCACCCATTGGCTCAGTAGTAACGGCAAGGCCACCATCTATAGTTTTTACTTTTAAAAATTCCAGATTTGGAATTGAACCACCTTCTTC
>CAIKLL010000167.1 GCA_903828265.1 uncultured Rickettsiales bacterium | reverse complement strand
GAGTAATTCTGTGGTATTTTGTCATTAGCAACACTGGCTTTGTATTTTTGAATGAATTCAAATATACAGTGTTGCGCTAGATTATTAAACTGGCCGATTCATTAACTCATAGAGCTCAATAAAATGATTTAGGCACTAACGCTATGTCTGATTTTGCAATCATATCTGATTCTTAAGTTCCACAGGACAAATAATTAACTCTTCTTATTTTTACTTTTTATTTAACTTTGTTTAATTAAAACCGGTTTTAACTAAATTATAAACTGCTATATAAAAATAATAATATTTTATTAACAACATGAACAAAAATTTACCATTTTTATTTGTTATATCCTTACTTACATGTTGTATTGAAATTGATATTTCAGTACCAAGTTTTCCTGATATTTCCGATTATTTTAATATTTCAGATGGTCTCACGCAAATGACTATCGCTGTCAATTTTTTTGGATTTTGCTTATCAAGCGTTGCTTACGGCCCTTTATCGGATTGTTACGGAAGAAGAAATGTAATGCTGATTGGTAATGCAATCATGTTGATAGGAGCAGTATTGTGTGTAGTTGCACATAGTATTGAGTTATTACTGATTGCAAGATTTATTCAAGGGTTTGGGGCAAGCACATCTGCCGTAGTAGTATTTGCAATGATCGCAGACGTTTATGAAAGCGAAAAAGCTGCTAAATTAATTGGGGTTATGAACTCCTTAATTACTGTTTTTATGTCTATTGCTCCTATAGCCGGAGGATTTATCAATAATTTAGTAGGATTTAGAGGTAATTACTTCATAATTGCTTTAGTTTCTCTGATTTCATGGATTATGCTTTATTTCCAGTTACCCGAAACAAAAAAAGAAAAAAAACTTTTAGAAATAAAAGCTATAGCTAAAAACTTTTATACCTTAGCTACTGACAAAAGATTCTTGTATACTTCCTTAACCCCTAGCTTAACCTATAGCGGATATATGAGTTTCATTGCTTGCGCGCCCTTTTTATATATTGAAACTTATAACCTACCAATCATGTATTATGCTATTAATCAGGGTATTATCATCGCTATATTTTCCATATTTAGCATGTATTCCGGACGCATCACTTCTTACCTGGGAGAAAAAATTTGTGTAGTTTACGGTACTAGTTTTCTTTTTCTTGCAGGAGTATCCGGTTCATTTATAGGATTTTTATTTCCCAAATCACCTTTTTTAACCACAAGCTTTATGATAATTTATTCAATTGGGGCAGCGATAACTTACCCCATAATTTTTGCTAAATCCTTAGACATTTTTCCGGAAATCAGAGGTACAGCATCCTCGACCATAATGGCAACTAGATCCTTGCTTTGTGCATTATTTATAGCATTTACGAGTTATATTTATAACGGGACATTACTAAATATCTCACTTGGCCTATTACTTAGCAGTCTTCTTACGGTATTTTTTACTTTTAGATTGCTTAAGTTGATTGGTTTTGCTACAAAAAAGAACTAGACTATAATAAATACAGCTCCATGAAAAAACAAATAACCTATCCTAAATTTATACCACGGCTTTTTTCTATGACTATAGATTTAGTAATTTTGTCGATTGCGTTAACACCACTCATGAACATTATTTCTCGTTACATTTTCATTTATGCCTTTTACCAATTTTTTGTAGATTTCTCGATTGATATTCGCAATACCGAGGCAATGATCGAAGCAGTAAAAATGCCGGAATTTGCTTCTTACATTTCTGCTACTCGATTTTTTGGTTATATTGCAGTATTATTCATATTAAACACTTTATTCATGGGAATATATTTCGTTTTCTTCTGGCACAAATTTGGAGCGACACCAGGTAAAATGATTATGCGCATGAAAATTGTTGATGCTACCGATTATTCTAGGCCTTCTATCTACCGACTTTGTAAAAGGTTCTGCAGTTATATTACTATAATTATCGGCATTTTTAATATGCTTATAAGCAAAACCGGCCAAGCTACCCACGATAAAATAGCACATACCGTCGTGATAAAAAGCTAAGTAAGCAAGACTCTTTCCTCTTTTTATTTTGCATTTTATTACTTCTATCTATAAAATTGGTTTTTTAGAATAAATAATATAAATAAGTTATTAAAGATGAACATTCACGAATATCAAGCAAAGCAGGTATTGAAAAAATATGGTGTACCAACTTCTCATGGAATTGTTGCCTTAAAAGCTGATGATATTGATAATTTATTAGATAATTTTAACGCCGATATTTATGTTGTTAAGGCTCAGATTCATGCAGGTGGACGAGGCAAAGCAGGAGGAGTTAAAGTAGTCAAAAATAAAGAGGAAGCAAAAAAACACGCTCATAACATGATGGACACAAAACTGGTTACTCATCAAACAGGTCCAGCCGGTCAAATAGTAAAAAGAGTTTACATAGAATCAGGTTGCAACATTGCTAAAGAATATTATTTTAGTGTAGTACTTGATAGATCCACCAGCAAAATTACTTTTATGGCATCAACTGAAGGAGGTGTTGATATCGAGGAAGTAGCATTACATCACCCGGAAAAAATAATAAAAATCTCAGTAGACCCCGTTATGGGAATACAACCTTTTCATTGCCGTAGCATAGCTTTTAGACTTGGTTTCTTAGGAGATCAGCTAAAACAAATGATGAAAATTGCCGAATCAGCTTACAATGCCTTTATAGGAACTGACGCATCGCAAATAGAAATAAACCCCTTGGTAGTTACTACAGAAGGAAATTTACTTGCTCTTGATGCAAAAATTAATTTTGATGATAATGGCTTATTTAGGCATCCAGAAATTGCTACGCTCAGAGACGAAGATGAAGAGGATCCTTTGGAAACTAGAGCAAGCAAAGCTGATCTAAATTATGTCAGAATGGATGGCAACATTGGTTGTATGGTAAATGGTGCAGGCCTTGCAATGGCTACTATGGATATCATAAAATTATATGGCGCATCCCCTGCTAATTTTTTAGATGTAGGAGGAGGAGCTGATAAGGAAAGAGTTACCGAAGCTTTTAAAATTATCATGTCGGATAAAGCTGTAAAAGGAATATTAGTTAATATATTCGGGGGCATTATGCGCTGCGATATCATTGCAGAAGGAATAATTGCTGCTGCAAAAGATGTTAAGTTAGATGTACCTCTTGTAGTTAGGTTAGCGGGAACAAATTTTGAACTAGGCAAGGAGATACTAGCTAATTCAGGATTAAAGATAATTGCAGCTGATGATTTAGCTGATGCTGCTGAAAAAATAGTAAAAGCTATATAAGGATAAATAAAATGTCGATATTAATTAATAAGGAAACAAAAGTAATATGCCAGGGTTTCACCGGCTCTCAAGGTACGTTTCATTCAGCCCAAGCAATTGAGTACGGAACAAAAATGGTAGGGGGAGTTACTCCTGGTAAAGGCGGACAAACTCACCTTGATTTACCTGTTTATAATACTGTACAGGAAGCAGTTGATAGAACCGGTGCTAATGCAAGCGTTATCTATGTTCCACCGCCATTTGCAGCTGATTCGATTTTAGAGGCAATAGCAGCAGAAATTGAACTAGTAATCTGTATTACCGAGGGTATACCTACTATTGATATGCTTAAGGTCAAAAGAGCATTAGTAGGTTCAAAAACAAGGTTAATAGGCCCTAACTGTCCGGGAGTAATAACTCCGGGTGAATGCAAAATAGGTATCATGCCTGGCCACATTCATAGAAAGGGGAAAATCGGCATAGTATCAAGATCAGGAACTTTAACTTATGAGGCAGTAGCCCAAACCACAGCTGTGGGTCTTGGACAATCGACATGCGTTGGAATTGGAGGAGATCCAATAAACGGTACTAGTTTTATTGATTGCTTAGATATGTTTCTTAAAGATGAACAAACCCAAGGGATTATTATGATCGGCGAAATTGGCGGATCGGCTGAAGAAGAAGCAGCAGAATTTATTCAAAAGTCTAAAATTAAGAAACCAATAGTCGGTTTTATTGCAGGGGTAACTGCTCCTCCTGGAAAAAGAATGGGACATGCTGGAGCCATAATATCTGGAGACAGAGGCTCAGCAGAAGATAAATTTGAAGCTCTTAAAATGGCTGGTATAAAAATTTCAAAATCTCCCGCCGAAATCGGAAAAACAATGAAAGCTTTAATTACATAACCTTTGTCCTAAAAAATACATACGGGCTAATCTATAAAAAGAGAGAAATCTATCATTTTATCTTAGCTGGATTAGCCTACTTATACTAGCTAGAGATATAGCTATGATATTTGCATATTTGCTAATATTATCTGCTAGCAGCTATAGATAAAATGCTTTTTGAATTAAGTCTTGTTCAGTAGCAGGTTAAATATCTCCTACTGAAAAAGTACTGCAACACGCTTGATAAAAACAATCGAGCTAATAAAAATATAAGAGAGTTTTCAGTTTTCATAACCGCTCTTTCCTTTCATTCTATTTTACTAAATTCTTATTATATTTCTCTTTACTTTATTGAACTAAAACCCTACCACCAAGTAGTCTTTCGCGCTAGCTATCTATTGATTAAGGTTTTGTCTTTTGTAAGTTCTTTCTTTTCACTTTTACGGTAAAACTATAGCATTATTATATCCTCACAAGTAATAACTTCCTTATCCTTTCTGTAACTTAAATAAATGTTTCCAAAAATATTTTGGGCCTCTTCTCTCAACTCTGCGGATTATATTACTAAACACTATATTATGGTAGGAGATGAGGTGCTAAAATTCTCCCCGGCTTAAAACATACAAACTCGCAGACAAAAAATTCAAGTGGCTGAGTTAATTGTAGACTAATTTTATTTTTTCTCCTATCTTCTCTGTTTTATATTTGCTAATTGGATTCTTTCTTTTATTTGACACAGTATTTTTACTGTTAGTTCGTCCATCCTTTTTCTATCACAATCATATTATTTTGTTAAATTAAAGAGAAACTATAAATCAGACAAATAAGATAAATTTAGACAGAAAGTCTGTAAGCTTGACGACTACAAAAAATAATTGGCACTATCAGGGAGTAGAAAAGTCCCTAAGATAAATAAACGTATGTTATTGATTTAGGGTGAATAGTAAGATAGAGAGAGTATAAAAACCTTGACCTAGGATGAAACAATACACAGAAATTAAACTAACAATCTTAACAACCTTTCTTCTCTACAGCTCGTTTTGTTTGCTCAACTGATCCAGTCTAAAAGCTATTATGAGATATCGCTTTAAGCTTTTTAAGAGCAATACTCTATTAAACTACATATAACCCTAAGTAGCCATATATAAACTATAAAGTTCGTTTATATTATTCAGATTTACTCAGAGTATTTACTGCTTTAAGCTTTTTAGCAAGACGACTAATTTTTCTTGAAGCGGTATTTTTTTTGATTAAGCCTTTTGATACTCCCCTCATTATTTCTGACTGAGTAGAAATAAAAACTTTACCAGCTTCTTCTGAACTAGATTCGATAGCTAAAAGAGATTTCTTAATATAAGTTCTGATTCGAGTTCTTCTATTTCTATTAATAGAGGACTTTTTTGCTATTTTTCTTATAGCTTTTTCTGTAGATGAATGATTTGCCATAATTTTACGTTCTATTATTCTGGTGTTTCTTCTGATACCGGTTGTTCTATTTTAGGTGTCTTACATCCCTTTGCATTTATGTCTCTGTCTACAAATTCAATATAAGCGACCGGTGCTGCATCACCATACCTAAAACCGGCTTTAACTATTCTAATATAGCCGCCTGCTCTTTCTTTATATCTATTAGCCAGTATAGAGATTAATTTTTCAGCTGCTTCCTTATCTTTAATTTTTGATATAATCTCTCTTCTAACAGCAAGACTATTTTTTTTTGCCTTGGTAACTAAAATTTCTACAAAAGGCCTTAATTCTTTAGCTTTTGTAACAGTAGTCTTGATTTGCTCATTCATAATCAAAGATGTTGCCATATTTGCAAACATTGCCATTCGGTGACTACTTGTTCTATTTAATTTTCTTCCTTTTAACTTATGACGCATTTTTTATACCTAAATGTCTCAGATTATTAAATTTAGCTTTTATTAATTAAGGCTAATTTTATGCAATTAATGCTTTAATTGCACCCGTGTTTGCAAAACCCTATTTAATACGGGTCTTCATATTTCTTGGCTAGCTCTTCAACATTTTCAGGTGGCCAACCAGGAATTTCCATACCAAACTTTAAATTAAACTTGGATAAAATTTCTTTTATTTCATTAAGAGACTTTCTTCCAAAATTCTGGGTTTTCAGCATTTCTGCTTCTGTTTTTATTACTAGGTCTCCAATATAAACTATATTATCATTTTGCAAACAATTCTGTGAACGTACTGAAAGCTCGAGATGACTTACTTTCTTTAGCAGAACAGGATTAAATTCTAGTTCTTTTGGAATCTCTGCTTTTTCCTCTTCTTCCTCTTCAAAAGTTACAAATAAATCTAATTGATCTTGAAGGATTCTTGCTGAGAGTGCTATTGCCATTTCAGGTGTAATAGCACCATTCGTCTCAACAGTCATTATCAGTTTATCATAATCAGTTACCTGTCCTACCCGAGTATCTTCTACTTTATAGGAAACTTTTTTCACTGGGCTAAAGAGAGCATCAATAGTTACTACACCTATAGGCAACTCCTTTTCTTTAGCACTACTTGCAGGAATGTAGCCCCTACCGGTTTCACAATAGAACTCTATCTCAAGTTCAGAATCTTTAGATAAGGTACAAATCTTTTGATCAGGATTTAGGATCTCAACATCACTCGGAGTTTCTATCATCCCAGCAGTGACAACACACGGTCCTTTAGCATTAAGCCTAATAATTCTTTTGTCTGAACTGTGCATCCTGATTGCTATATTTTTCACATTCAAGATTAAGTCGATAACATCTTCTTTCACACCTGATTTGGAAGAAAACTCATGTACTACTCCAGGAATTTTCATCGCCGTAATAGCAGCCCCTTGCAAAGAAGAAAGTAAAACTCTTCTAAGGGCATTTCCTAAAGTTAAACCAAACCCACGTTCTAATGGTTCAACAACTATATTAGCAACATTGGTTTTATCTTCCGTACCGGAATCGACACAAATAATTTTTGATGGTTTAATAAGCGAGTTCCAGTTTTTATTTAGTGATAGCATATTCTTATCCTTTTCTCTAAGGTTGCTTAATTATACCCTTCTTCTCTTCGGCGGTCTAACGCCATTATGGGCAACTCCTGAAACATCAGTTATTGAAGTCACAACAAAATTCTGGCTAAATACCGCTCTCATGGCCGCCTCGCGTTGAGAACCGGCGCCTTTGACTCTTATAGAAACAGTTTTCATACCGTTATCTTTAGCATTTTCAGAGGCTTTATCTACCGTCAACTGTGCAGCATGAGGAGTAGCTTTTTTAGCCCCTTTAAAACCGTGTGCTCCGGCAGTAGATATAGCTATTACATTTCCTTGAATATCCGTAAAAGTTACAATGGTATTATTAAACGTAGCTTTAATATGTACTACTCCTAGAGAAATGTTCTTCTTTTTTTTCTTAATTTTGCTAATCGGACTCATTTATCTATATCCTAAGTTATTGTTTTTTTCCAGCAATAGCTATGCGTTTTCCTTTTCTAGTTCTAGCATTAGAATGAGTATTCTGACCACGAACTGGTAGTCTTCTAATATGCCTTAAACCTTCATAAGAACGCATATCTTTTTTCTTTTTAATATTAAGACTAACTTCTCTTCTTAAATCGCCTTCTACTTGGTAATTTTTCTCTATAAGAGAACGAAGAGTAATTAACTCTTGGTCTACTAAATCCTTAACTCTTTTACTCTCTGAAATTCCTGCATCTTTACAAATTTTTTGAGCAGAAGGGAACCCAATACCATAAATATATGTTAGGCTAATTACTAACCTTTTATTTGCTGGAATATTTACACCTGCAATCCTTGCCACAAAATTTCTCCAATTTTTTATAAATAATTAGAACCAGAATAATATAAAAATATCCGATAAAGTCAAATTGTTTTTACAATCAAATCAATTTCCGCTTTTACTTCCTCTTTCTTAGCAGCAGCATTCACATTAAAAAATTTTTCTTTATGCTTATAGTACTCAATTAAAGGTAAAGTTTCTTTTTTATATTCTTCCATTCTCGATAAAACTGTTTTTTCGTCATCATCCGATCTAAATATTAGCTCGGTAGAACCGCAATTATCACATACTCCTTCAATCTTAGGATTATCGTAATACTTGTTATATATATTGCCACAAATCTCACAGCTATACCTTCCTGCAATTCTCTTGATAGCTACTTCATCAGCTACATTAAAAAATACACAGCTTATTTCTGCCTCTACATTTTTACCAAGATATTCTGCTTGCTCTAAGTTTCGGGGATAACCGTCCAAAACACATCCATTTTTGTAATCATCAGAAAGTAAAACTTGTTTTACAATTCTATTAACTAACTCAGAGGGTACTAACTTACCAGAGTCCATATATTCATGTAAAATCCTTGACTCATCAGTATTATTTATTGCAATCTTTCTGAAAATATCGCCGGTAGAAATATGGGGAAGCATTAACTTTTCTGCTAAAAGCTTACCTTGGGTACCTTTTCCAGAACCAGGAGGACCGATTAACAATATAATCTTTTTTCTCATCTCTCCTTCAATTTCATCTTCTTTACTAATCCCTCATATCTTGAGCTAAACAAGTGAGTTTGAATTTGAGTAAAAGTATCAATAACAACATTTACCACTATCAAAAAACTTGTTCCACCTAAGGCAAAAGCTACCGAGTACTTATTCATCAATAGCTCAGGGACAACACAAACTACAGATAAATATAATCCACCAATTACAGTTAACCTAGTAAGCAAATAATCAAAATATTCCGCAGTATTTTTACCCGGCCTTCTACCTGCTACATAAGCCCCGTGCTTCCTTAGGTTATTAGCTGTTTCTTCAGAATTAAACACAACAGCAGTATAAAAAAAACTGAAAAACATTATCAAAAATACGTAAAACAAGATAAACAAGGGCTTTCCATGACCTAAATAATGAGATAGGCTAGATATAAATTCAGATTTTTCGCCAGCAAATCCAGCTATAGTAGCGGGAAACAAAAGTATAGAACTCGCAAAAATCGGTGGTATTACTCCTGAGGTGTTTAATTTTAAAGGTAGATGCGTTGCTTCACCTCCATATATCTTATTTCCTACCTGTCTTTTTGGATATTGTACCAATATTTTACGCTGGGCTCTTTCAAAATACACAATAATTGCTATCATTACCACAACTCCAGCACTTATGGAAATAACTGATAGCGGTGACATAACACCCTTTCGGGATAGTTCAAACATTCCTATAACGGCACTAGGTAGTCCCGAAATAATTCCTACGAAAATAATTAAAGAGGTTCCATTTCCTATCCCCCGGGAGGATATCTGCTCACCGAGCCACATAAGAAACATAGTTCCAACTACTAAGGTGGTAATAGTTGAAATTTTAAAAATAAAAGAAGGAAGGATGACTACCGGACCATGAGGAGTTGCAGTAGATTCAAGTCCAATTGCTACACCGTAAGCCTGAAAAGCTGCAAATAAAACCGTTAGATAGCGGGAGAGCTGGTTTATCTTTCTTCTACCAGTTTCCCCCTCTTTCTTCAAGTTTTCTAGAGGTTTATAAGCTATCGTCATTAATTGAATAATTATAGAAGCAGTAATATAAGGCATTATTGCCAGAGCAAAAATAGACATCCTCCCTAAGGAACCTCCAGAAAGCATGTTAAACATACCAAGAATACCAGCTTGACTTTGCTCTGCTAAACTTGCTAACGCTACAGAATCAATACCTGGTATAGGGATAAAAGAACCTACTCTACACACGAGTAATATAGACAACGTAAATAGTATCCTACTACTGAGTTCACCTTTTGATTTCTGCATTATCTCACAATCTCGTTATAATACCTGGCCGTCAGCCTTTTCAATTAATTCTCTGGCAGTTTTTGAATATGCATCTAACTGCACAGTTATTTTAAAATTCATTTTATCAACTCCGGCTAGTAGTTTAACAGGGGTTTTCTCGCTTTTAATATAACCAATATCTACAAGTGACGCCTTATTGATCAGAACTGAACTATCTATTCTTTTTTCAATAATTAAAAATTCGATATTAGCCATGCTAATTGGGGTATAACTTATCGACTTAGAACTATTAAAACCTCTTTTTGGTAACCTTTTTATAATCGGCATTTGACCGCCTTCAGTTTTAATAGCTACTCCAGAACGAGATTTTTGTCCTTTTTCTCCACGTCCTCCGGTTCTACCAGTTCCACTACCATTTCCCCTACCAATTCTTTTTCTTGGTTTTCTTGATCCAGGAACGTTAAATAATGAATTTACTCTCATTTTATTATTTATACTCTAAATTATATATTTTCAAATTTTACCAGATGCCTTACTTTATTGATCATTCCTCTTATAGAATTAGTATCCTCCAGAACTCTTTCTTTGTGCATCTTATTCAAACCAAGCCCTATAAGAGTTTGTTTTTGATCTGGCCTACGTCCTATAGGACTTGCAACTTGCACTACTTTTATCTGTGAAGATTTTGCTTTTGATTTTTTTTCAGCCATAGCACAATACCTATTTATTTCTTATTTTTCTTCTTTTACTAAGTTTACAGAAAGCTCATGAATATTTTTGTCTCTTCGTGAAGCAATGACCTTTGGCGTATTAAGGTTACGCAGAGCCTCAAAAGTGGCCGTAATCATGGCATTAGGATTAGAAGAACCAAGAGACTTAGCTACAATATCTGCAATACCAAGACAGCCAAAAATAGATCTCATCGGGCCACCCGCAATCACGCCGGTACCAGGTGCAGCTCTTCTAAGTAGTACTTTTGCAGCACCACTCTTCCCTATCACATCATGATGAATTGTCCTACCTTTATACAAAGGCACTGAAACTAAATTATTTTTTGCATCTTTTGTTGCTTTTGCTCGTGCTTCTGTAACTTCTTTTGCCTTACCGTTTCCAAATCCAACTCTACCGTTTCCATCCCCTACTACTACAATTGCTGCAAAAGAAAAATTTCTTCCGCCTTTTACAACTTTTGTTACCCTATTGATATGAACTAGTTCTTCGCTTAAACCTTCCATATTTTTTGTAGAATCTTTAGACATCAATATTCTCTAATTAAAAGTTTAAATTTTTTCTTGCTTCTTCTGCAAGTGCTTTAATAATACCGTGATATTTGTGACCACCTTTGTCAAAAGCTACCAATTTAATAGCTTTTTCAGCTGCTCTTTGTCCTATCAATTTTCCAACTTTAATTGCATTCTCAATATTACAATTCGATTTACCAGATTTTCTTATTTCTTTATCAACTGTTGAAGCAGACACTAAAGTTCTTGCCGTTACATCATCGATTATTTGCGCATATATATGCTGGCCTGATTTAAAAACAGAAAGTCTATTTCTGTTGCTAACTTTTTTTAGCTTAATTCTTACACGCTCTTTTCTTTTTTGAAAGCTATGACTTTTTGCGCTCATATAAAAACCTAAAATTAACCTTTTTTACCTTCTTTTCTCTGTACGTATTCGCCTTTACGCTTAATTCCTTTACCTTTATAAGGCTCTGGCGGTCTTTGTCTTTTTATCACTGCAATAAACTCACCAAGTTTTTCCTTATTTATGGATTCCAGAGTTATAATATTTTGTTTTGGTGTTTCTACCTTAATTCCTTCTGGAATTTCAATTTTGGTATTATGGCTTTTTCCTAGTGTTAAGTTTAAGTACTTACCTTTAATTGCCGCTCTATAACCAACACCGTTAACTTCCAACTCTTCAGAAAATCCCACAGTAACACCTTTTACCATCGAATTAATGATACTTCTTGCAGTACCCCACATAGCTTTTGCTGCAGTAGTATCATTTAAAGGTTTCACTACAACAGCCTCTCCATTTTGCTCGATCATAATATCGCCTGCAAACTTTTTTTCTAAAGTTCCCTTAGTTCCATGAACTTTTATATTCAAACCAGAAATTTCGACTTTAGCACCTTGAGTTAGCGATACTGGAACTTTACCTACTCTTGACATCTTTAATACTCTAAAATACTTTACAAATTACTTCACCGCCGACATTATGCTTTTTAGCGTCTCTATCAGACATCACACCTTTAGACGTAGATAGAATATGTATGCCCATATTATTAAAATAACCTTTAAGATTAGAAATCGGTGAATATATTCTTTTCCCTGGTTTGGACACTTTATGAATTTCAGATATCGCAGGCCGACCAGCCCGAGAATATTTAAGCTCAACATTAATTTCTTTGGCTTCGGAATCGACAACATAACCAGCAATATAACCCTCTGTTTTTAATACTTCAAGAACTGCACACTTAAGATTTGAAGCAGGAAGAACTACATTAAGCAGCTTGCTCTTCTGTCCGTTTCTAATTCTTGTTAACATATCTGCTATATTATCGGTCATTGACATAACAACATTCCTAAATTTATATTTTTACCAACTTGCCTTAACAACGCCAGGCAACATACCTTTTCCCGCTAGTTCTCTGATCATATTTCTAGACAACCCCACCTTACGATAATAACCTCTTGGCCTTCCGGTTAATGCGCATCTATTTCTTACCCTAGTTTTAGCTGAATTTCGTGGAAGTTTAGCTAATTTTAATACTAAGTTAAACCTCTCATCAATAGGAAGATCCTTAGAATAAATCTCTAATTTTAGCTTTTCCCTCTTTGAAGCTAAAGATTTTACAAGCCTCTTTCTTTTGTTATTTCTCTCTATAGAACCAATTTTTGCCATAGCAATTTATATCTCTAAATTAATTGTAAAATGGTAAATTAAATCCAGACAATAAAAGCTTAGCTTCTTCGTCCGTTTGCGCAGTAGTAACAATAGTAATATCCATACCCCTGATTTTATCAATTTTATCATAATTGATTTCAGGAAAAACTATCTGCTCTTTGATGCCAAAAGTCATATTCCCTCTACCATCAAAACTTTTTACTGAAAAGCCTTTAAACTCTTTTACCCTCGGCAAAGCAACAATAACAAGTCTTTCTAAAAACTCAAACATTCTATCACTTCTCAAGGTAACCTTACAACCTATCTTCATGCCTTCACGAAGCTTAAAACTCGCAATAGATTTCTTGGCATGAGTTACATAAGGTTTTTGTCCTGTAATCGCCGTAAGATCAGCTATAGCACTATTAATGACTTTGGAATCAGATACCGCATCGCCGACTCCCATATTCACTACTATTTTTGATAGATTTGGCATCTGATGGATATTTTTATAGTTAAATTTTTCTTGTAAAGATTTAACTATCTCTTTTGCATACAATTCTTTAAACCTAAGTAACATCACTTACCTTCCTTAGAAATTATCTCACCAGATTTTTTTGCAAATCTCACTTTTTTACCATTTTCCAAAGTTTTTATTCCAACTTTAGTAATTTCATCTGTTTTAGGATCTATATGGCTTAAATTCGAAATATGAATCGGTAATTCTTTCTGAGAAATACCCCCTTCATTATTACGACTAGGTTTTAAATGGACCTTTGCCAAATTAACACCTGAAACCAAAGCACGGTTTTCTTTTGGAAAGACTTTGATAACATCTCCTATTTTACCCTTACTTTTTCCTGTGATAACTTTAACTTTATCACCTTTTTTTATTTTAAGTTTAATCATTTATATCACCTCTTCTGCAAGAGAAACAATTTTTCCAAATCCTCTACCCCTAAGTTCTCTTGGCACCGGCCCAAAAACTCTAGTTCCAATCGGTTCATTCTGTTTATTTACGAGCACAACAGAGTTTGAATCAAACTGTATGGTACTACCATCAGATCTTCTAATACCCTTTTTAGTCCTAACAATAAGAGCTCTGTGCACCTCTCCCTTTTTAACTTTTCCACCTGGAATAGCAGTTTTTATAGAGACAACTATGACATTACAACACTCGGTAGTCATGTGGTCAGAACCGCCAAGTACTTTTATACACATCACTTTTTTGGCACCAGAATTATCTGCGACCTTAAGGACGCTTTGCATCTGAATCATAACTTAAACTTCCAAAACATAAATAATATTAAACACAGCACAAGATACAAAAATTAATACAAGAAGTCAAAGATTTATTCACTTATTACCATCCACCTTTTAGTCTTGGATATTGGCTTACACTCTATAATTTTTACCTTATCACCTTCTTTATATATACCTTCAGGATCATGAGCAGCATATTTAGTAGATCTTTTTACAGTTTTTTGATAAAGAGGGTCCCTAAACCTTCTTTCTACTCTTACAGATATTGTTTTATTACATTTTGCACTTTCAACTGTACCTTGTAAAATCCTTCTTGGCATTATATTGCTCCAACCTTTTTTCTTCTTGTTAATTCTGTTTGAACTCTTGCTATATCTTTCCTAACTTTTGCAAATCTACTGGTATTAGCTAATTCCCCAAGAGTCTTTTGAAACCTAAGGTTAAAAAGTTCTTTCTTTAAAAAAGAAAGAGAGTCTTTTAGTTTTTTATCATCAAAATCAAGCAAAGTTTTTGCCTTATAACCTGAATTACTCATATCTCTTTACCACTTTTGTTTTGACTGGTAATTTGGAAGCGGCAAGTTCTAAGGCTTTTCTTGCAACTGCTTCATCTACCCCATTAATTTCAAACATTATTCTACCGGGAGAGACCCTAACTGCAAAATATTCTGGCGACCCTTTACCTTTACCCATACGTACTTCATTTGGTTTTTTAGACACAGGAAGATCAGGGAAAATTCTAATAAAAAATCTACCTTGCCTTTTCATCTCTCTAACAGCAGCTCTTCTTGCAGCTTCAATCTGACGGGCTGTGACCCTTAACTGCTCAACAGATTTTAAACCGAACATACCAAAATTTAGCATTGTTCCAGCTTTTGCTTTCGGAGCGACTCTCCCTTTATGAGCTTTCCTAAATTTTTGCTTCTTTGGAGCTAGCATTATATCTCTTCCGTTAAATTAAAAATTAAACAAACTTATCTTTTATTTTGAGCATAGTCGCCCCTATAAATCCATACCTTAACACCAATTACCCCATAAGTAGTATGGGCTTCAGATGTAGAATAATCTATATCAGCGCGAAGTGTATGCAGAGGAACCCTACCTTCTCTATACCATTCAGTTCTAGCTATCTCAGCACCGCCTAAACGACCAGAACAGGCAACTTTAATCCCTTTTGCTCCCTGTTTCATAGTACTTTGCATCGCAGTCTTCATAGCTTTTCTAAAAGAAACACGGTTCTCTAATTGCTGAGTAATGGTCTGTGCAGTAATAGCAGAATCAAGTGTTGGTTTTTTTACTTCATGAATATTTATAAAAACTTCACAATTTGCTATTGCATGTAAATCTTTTTTCAGTTTCTCGATATCAGAACCGCTCTTACCAATTATGATACCGGGTTTTTTAGCATATATGTTTATAACTGCATTACTACTTGACCTGTGAATAATTACTCTACTTACTTGAGCTATTTTATAGCGTTTTACAATCAAAGCCCTGATTTTTATATCTTCAAGCAGCTTGGCCGCATAATCTTTTTCTGCATACAAAACTGAATCCCATTCTTTATTAAGTGTAGGTCCTACCCTAAAACCGTGAGGATTTACTTTTTGTCCCATATTAATTCTCCTCTTTCTCGGAAACTGTTATATACAAATTGCTAAAAGGTTTATTAATCCTAGCACTCCTACCTCTTGCTCTGGTTCTAACCCTTTTCATCACAAATGATTTCCCAACAGTAGCTGAGTTAACAACTAAACTGTCAATATCTAGCCCCATATTATTTTCAGCATTAGCCACAGCCGACTGTAAACATTTTCTAACATCAATAGCCACTCTTTTAGGACAAAAAGCTAATTGCACTAGCGCATCGGACACTTTCATTTTCCTAATCATCGCAGCTACTAGATTCAATTTCTGAGCACTTGTTCTCAGATTTCTTACTGACGCTTTTACTAATACACCCATTTTTACCTTACACTATTTTCTTTTAACTTTCTTATCGGCACCGTGACCATAATAGGTACGAGTAGGAGCAAATTCACCAAATTTATGTCCAACCATTTCCTCACTCACAGAAACAGGAACAAACTTATTACCATTATGTACAGCAAAAGTAAAACCAACAAATACCGGTAGAATAGTCGATCTTCTAGACCACGTTTTTATAACATCTTTCTTACCTGAGTCTATTGCTTTTTGTATCTTTTTTAATAAATAGCCATCTACAAAAGGTCCTTTCCATGTCGAGCGTGCCATATTATATTACCTTACTTAGTTTTTCTTTTCAAAATGAATTTAGATGTAAGCTTATTCTTACGAGTTTTCTTACCCTTGGTTGGTTTACCCCACGGAGTTACAGGATGGCGCCCACCAGAAGTTTTACCCTCACCACCACCGTGTGGGTGATCAATTGGATTCATAGCTACACCTCTTACATGTGGTCTCTTGCCAAGCCATCTATTCCTACCGGCCTTACCGATATTAATATTTTTTTGATCCGGGTTAGACACTATACCAATTGTAGCTCTACAATCAAGAGGTACTAATCTTAATTCTCCTGAAGCTAACTTAACCTGAGCATAACCAGAATCTTTACCCGCTAAACTAACAGACGTACCAGCAGATCTAGCGAGCTGCCCTCCTTTACCAGGCTTCATCTCGACATTATGAATAATAGTTCCTACTGGAATGTTTTTAAGCGGCAAGCAATTACCAATTTTAATATCGGCTTCAAAACCTGATGTTATTTTATCCCCAACTTTTAAGTTATTAGGAGCTAAAATATAGGATTTAGAACCATCAGTATGAGCTAACAAAGCAATAAAAGCAGTTCTATTCGGATCGTACTCTAAACGCTCTACCACAGCTTCTCCTTCTACCGATCTTTTAAAATCTATAAATCTATAGAGCCTTTTATGCCCCCCACCTCTATGCCAAGAAGTAATCCTTCCTGTATTATTTCTTCCCCCAGTATTTATCTTACCTTTAGTTAAGGATTTATAAGGTTTTCCTTTCCATAAATCACTTTTATCAACCTGAACCAACTCTCTTTGGGAAGGGGTAGTCGGATTATATTGTTTTAAAGCCATTACTTACCTCCTCCTGTAAAGTCAATAGTATAATCTTTCTCTAAAGTAACCATAGCCTTTTTTACATCAGACCTGCGACCCATTATACCTTTGAATCTTTTCTTCTTACCTTTCTGATTCAAAATATTTACAGATTTAACTTTAACTGTAAAAATTTCTTCAATCGCTTTTTTTATTAAACCTTTTTCGGTAGTTCTCTCAACCTCAAAAACATACTTACCAATTTCACCTAAAACTGTTGATTTTTCGGTAATCAACGGTTTTCTTATTAAGTCATATTTATTAGCAGATATCATCTTAACCTCTCCTCTAAAAGCGGCAACGCATCCTTAGATATTAAGATATAATCGCTATTTACTATATCATATACATTTGCACCTATAACAGGTACTACACAAGTATTCGCCGCTGATTTTGCTGATAATTTTATGTTTTGATCAACTTCTTTTCCATCTATAATAAAAAATTTACCGCCGCCAAAATTAGATAGTGATTTAATTAAGTCAGCTGTTTTCGGCTCTTTCATTTTTGTTGAATCTATAATATGAACCGCCCCTTCAGAAAACTTAATAGACAAAGCATGCCTCATTCCGAGCTTCCTAACTTTTTTCTGCAGTTTTATTTCGTGTGATCTTGGAATAGGACCAAAAGCAATACCACCGCCGCGACGCTGGACACCTCTTGCATTACCTTGTCTTGCATTACCAGTACCTTTTTGTTTAAAGGGCTTTTTTCCAGAACCAGATACTTCGCCGACAGTTTTTGTCTTATGAGTGCCGCTCATGGCTTTAGCTTTCTGCCAATCAATCACTCTTTTTATTATATCTATTCTTGCTTCTAGACCGAATATGGCATCATTTACCGTAATGTCTCCCAACTCTTTATTGTCTAGACTTAATAGCTTGGCTTTCATATAAATCTTACCTAATTAACCCTCTATATCAATTCGACGCTGATTTTTTAACCGCATCTTTCACATATATATAACTGCCCTTAGCACCAGGTACATTACCACTTACGATCAGTAAACCTTTCTCAATATCTAAATCTACTACCTTTAGATTCTGCACGGTAACCCTAACATCACCTAAGTGACCAGCCATTTTTTTACCCTTAAAAACCTTACCCGGATCTTGACATTGTCCCGTAGAACCGTGAGAACGATGTGATATTGAAACACCGTGAGAAGCTTCTAATCCACGAAAATTGTGCCTTTTCATAACTCCCGCAAAACCTTTTCCGATCGAAGTACCGGAGACGTCTACAAACTGACCTATTTCAAAATGGCTAGGTTTAAGTTCTAGCCCCACATCAAGCATATGATTTTCAGAAACTCTAAACTCTTTTAACTTACTCTTCGGTTCTACCTTAGCATTAGCAAATACTTGTTTCATCGATTTAGAAACCTTATAAGGCTTCTTCAATACCGCTCCGACTACCACCGCATTATAACCGTCTCTATCAATAGTTTTCTGTCCAACAACTTGGCAATTATCAATATGCAAAAAGGTTAGTGTTAGTCTTTTTCCGTCTGGAGTAAATTTTGAACTCATACCCAGTTTTTTTGCAATCAACCCTGTTCTCATCTTTAAACCCCTACCAATTTAATTTCAACATCAATACCCGCTGGCAGGTCGACTTTTCTTAAAGCTTCAACAGTCTGAGGTGTAGGATAATTAATAATCACAAGCCTTTTTTGAGTCCTAATTTCAAATTGTTCACGAGATTTTTTATCTATATGTGGAGACCTATTAACAGTAAATCGTGTAATTGATCTTGGAAGAGGAATCGGACCACTAACATCTGCCCCCGTTCTTTTTACCGCACTAACTATTTCTCTAGTTGCATGCTCCAGGGATCGATGATCAAATGATTTAAGCCTAATTTTTATCTTTTGATTATTCATTATTAACCTATATTTAAAACAGCCAGCAAAAACTCAACGAGCTAAACTAATAATTTCAAACCCAGCTTAAATAAACTTCAACCTGGGCTTGAAACAAATTTATTTAATTATTTTTGATACAACCCCTGCACCAACCGTTCTTCCGCCTTCACGGATAGCAAAACGCAAACCTTCATCCATAGCAACCGGAGCTATCAACTTAACGATAATTTTTGTGTTATCACCAGGCATAACCATTTCCTTACCAGCAGGCAACTCAATTTCACCAGTAACATCGGTAGTCCTAAAATAGAACTGAGGACGATAATTTTTAAAGAATGGAGTATGGCGACCACCTTCTTCTTTTGCTAGAACATATATTTCTGCTTCGAATTCAGTATGCGGAGTAATTGAACCAGGTTTAGCAAGCACCTGTCCTCTTACCACGTCCTCTCTTTTTGTTCCACGAAGCAGAACCCCTACGTTATCCCCGGCTTGACCTGAATCAAGAAGCTTTCTAAACATCTCAACACCGGTACAAGTTGTTTTTTCAGTAGCTTTAATTCCAACTATCTCTATTTCATCACCAACTTTTACAATCCCTTTCTCAACTCTACCAGTTACCACGGTACCGCGTCCGGAGATTGAAAATACATCTTCTATAGGCATCAAGAAAGGTTTATCAGTATCACGAGCAGGCTGAGGAATGTAAGAATCAACAGCATCCATCAGCTCTTCTATACATTTAGAATCACCACCTTCTAGAACTTGAAGCGCAGAACCTTTAATTACCGGAATTTCATCGCCAGGATACTTATAAGCGGTCAGAAGATCTCTTACTTCCATTTCAACAAGTTCTAACAACTCCGGATCATCAACCATATCCACTTTGTTCAAGAAGACAACAAGCGAAGGAACACCAACCTGACGAGCTAACAAAATATGCTCCCTAGTTTGCGGCATAGGACCATCAGCAGCAGAAACCACCAGAATAGCTCCATCCATTTGTGCCGCACCGGTAATCATGTTTTTAACATAGTCAGCGTGACCAGGACAATCCACGTGTGCATAGTGTCTTTTGTCTGTTTCGTATTCAACGTGAGCAGTAGCAATAGTAATACCCCTTTCTCTTTCTTCCGGAGCCCCGTCAATATCGTCATATTTTTTTTCTTGCGCTTGACCTTTCTTAGCAAGAACTTTGGTAATTGCCGCTGTTAGAGAGGTTTTTCCATGGTCAACGTGCCCTATGGTACCAATATTACAGTGCGGTTTATTCCTTTCAAATTTTTGTTTAGCCATAACCTTAATCTCCTGAAAGTTTATTACAAATCAACATCAAATAATTTAATTACACTTTTTAACCACATCATCCGAATAAATGGAGCGGGTGATGGGAATCGAACCCACGTAGCCAGCTTGGAAGGCTGGAGCTCTACCATTGAGCTACACCCGCACGCACACTTTCTCCAACCAACCTACAAAAAAGTAGGTTATATGGTGGAGGGAGAAGGATTCGAACCTTCGAACGCATACGCGGGCAGATTTACAGTCTGCTGCCTTTGACCGCTCGGCCACCCCTCCATTCTAACGCTTACAGCAAAATAGATCATCTCTAAGCTAAACGCAAGCAATTAATTTACTCTTTACTTAATAATTTCTGATTTTGAGGCCACTTATTTGGACGCTCTAAATCTAAATCTTTTGGTTGATAGTTTCTATAATAAATAGTATTTTGTGTCAAGAACATTTTTAAATAAAAGCATCTTTTAACCATGAAAAGCATCAGGAAATCAACGTCTAATAACAGTGGTTTATACTACATGTACGGAAAACATGCTGTACTTGCTGCCATTAACAACAAAAACAGGCATATTGAAAAAATCTACTGCTTAGAAAAAACTTTTCTTGAACTTAAAAACAAAATTAACCGTTCTATCGTTGAAATAGTTTCAGCAGATTTCATCAATAAAAAAATTGGACATGGACAGCCTCATCAAGGAATAATCGCTTATATTAATTCAATATTTCTTAATAACCTAAACCAAATGGATTTTTCTAAAGATATTGACAGAATAGTTATTCTTGATCAAATAACAGATCCTCAGAATATTGGAGCAATAATTAGAAGCGCAGCTGCATTTGGCATCACAAAATTAATTCTTCCTGCAAATAATTCTCCTGACGAAAGTGCCTCTATAGCAAAAGCAGCTTCCGGTTGCCTCGAATTAGTGCAAGTAGCAAAAGTTGCAAATATTAAAACTACTATTGAAACATTAAAAAGAAAAGGATTTTGGATAGTAGGCCTTGATCTAGAAGGTAAAGCTAATAATTTAAATGACTTAAAAGAATTTAACAAGCTCGCGATCATAATTGGCTCAGAAGCAAAAGGAATGAGACGTTTAACAAACGAATCATGTGATTTCTTAATTAAAATACCTATTTCAAATAAAGTAGAAAGTCTAAATGCCTCTAATGCCGCATCAATTATTTTTCATGCATGCGTTAAGGACAATATAAACGCCTAATGGTTTATAGAAAACTTTTGCCTCAGAAAACAATCGGTATTTTCATCAGGTAAAAAAATAGTGGATAATGTATCATCTACCGAGTACATAGACAAATACAAATAGAAACAGCCATACTACGTCGACAAAATGCCAATACCATGCAGCAAATTCAAATCCTAAATGCCCATTTCCTCTGATAAAATGCCCGTTTTTTGCCCTAAAATAACATACTGCCAAAAATATCGTACCGATTATTACGTGCAAACCATGAAAACCGGTAGCCAAATAAAAGTTGGCTGCATATACACCGTCTGTCAACTTAAATGCAGCATGATGATATTCATACGCTTGAAAAGCGGTAAAAGCAATTCCCAGTAATACGGTAAGACCTAAGGCTGTTACCGTGCTACGTTGATCGTTTTGACTAATAGCATGGTGAGCCCAAGTAACGGTGGTACCAGAAAGCAATAAAATAAGGGTATTCATAAACGGAATATCCCAAGGATCAAAAGTTTGTATCCCTTTTGGAGGCCACACTCCTTCCCCGATTACCCATAAACCTTCTAATATTCCGGCCGGAAAAAAACGCGCTACAAAAAAAGAAAAGAAGAAACCGAAAAAAAACATGGATTCGGAAAGAATAAAAAGAGCCATCCCTATCCTTAATCCCATCCTAACTTTCTCTGTATGGTGATGGCCTACCATACCTTCTTTTATAACGTCCTTCCACCAACAGTAAGAGCAGAAAACAACTGCTCCTCCGCCAAAAATACTCAAATATTCCGCCATAGAGTAGCCATGCATTAAAAATACAGCACCAAGCGTAGCAAATAAAAGAGAGAAAGCCGTCAGAATAGGCCAAGGACTTAAATCTACTAGATGAAAAGGATGTTGCTGTTTTGCCGACATTTTCTGCTCGAAACTTATAAATTATCAATAGAGTTGATGAATTACATAATTCAATAACCCTTGCATATTATATTACCCCGCTATCTTATTATGTCTAGAAAATTTTTGTTTTATAAATCTCGAACCTTAAAGAAACTATAAGATAAGGTAATCCTGTCAACATCATCCATATCTGAATCTTTATCCAGGTCAGCACTAATATAAAAAGATACCGGCATAAGCACTTTTTGGCCGGCTTTTAATAACTGCTCTTCAAAACAGAAGCAGTGGACCTTAACAAAATATTTTCCGGCTTTATCAGGCGTTACATTATATACAGAAGTGCCTATTATATCATTCTTACTCAAATTCTCCGATTCATAAAAAATCAAAGCAGTTTCTCCCGTAGTTACTTCTGCCCGTCGATGTTTGGGAACAAATCTCCAGGGAAGGTCTTTATCAACATTTGAATCAAATTCTACTATAATTTTTCTTGTGCCTTTTTGTGGCCTCATAAAAGATTCCTGGCGTTTTACAGTACCGCCAAATCCTGTAGCTTTACAAAATAAACTATATATAGGAACAGCCGCAAAAGAGAGTATCAGCATACTTATTAGCAATAATACTAGAGATAAGGCTAATTTAGTATCTTGTTTCTGCATAATCGGTTAATAATTGAACTGTTCTTTTATTACTCTATCTTCAAAAGTATGATTCTGATCAAATAAAAGTTTGATTATTTTATCTTTGGACGATTTAATTATTACCCTTTCAATATGAGTAAATTCATTAAAATCTGCCACTGCACTTACCGGCCTTTTATCACTTTCGAAAATATCAAACTCGATCACAACATCTGCCGGTAATATCGCTCCATGCCAGCGCCGAGGTCTAAAAGGCGAAATGGGCGTTAGGCATAAAACATTTGCACCTAAAGGAACTATAGTACCTCCAGCAGAAAGGTTATAAGCACTACTCCCCGCAGGCGTAGAAACCAAAGCTCCATCTGCTATTAATTCTTCCATTCTTTCAATGTCATCAACTTTTATTCGAAATTTTGCTGCCTGATTAGTCTGCCTAAAAATTGAAACTTCATTAAGCGCTAAAGCTTCAAATTCTTGGCCTTTGGTATTAATTGCCTTCATTTTTAAAGGATATAAATTGGTAGATTTTGCGTGCTGAATATTGGCGAAAAAATTCTCGATATGAAAATTATTCATTAGAAACCCGACACTACCTGAATTAATACCGTAAAATGGTATATTTAAGCCCATATAATTATGTAGAGCATGCAAGAGACTTCCATCTCCACCGATTACTATTATCAAATCAGCGTTTTCCGGGTTTACAGGTGAAAAATATTTGCGCAATTGCTCAGCTATTTGTGCTGATTCTGATTTAAGTTGATGAATAATTGCTATTTTTTCAAATTTTTGATGAGCATTTGCCATAAAATAAATATTACATGATCAAGAAACAGTACTACAAAAGCCGAAGCTAATACGTCGCTTAAGAAATGTCCTCCCATTACAATCCTTGAGAGTCCGACTAAACTACCAAAAACAATTCCGATAAGATAAATTCTATTAAAGTACAGTAAATTTGTAGTATAAGCAATTGCAGTTAAAAAATATCCCATAGCAGCATGACCTGAAGAAAAAGAGCAATTACGTTTACATTGATCACTCATTGTAAATGCACCTGTAAACTCTCTTTTCCCATTAAATTCCTCTATATGACGCGGCCTCGCTCTACCAAAATTTTCTTTAAAAACTTCATTTACCACTAAACCCGGAGAAATCGCAGCTGCAATAACTAGAAAAAATACACCAGATCTCAGAATTCTTTTATAAGATCTGTATTTAACAATAAGGTATACAAGATATAACAGACAAACTAAAGTAAACAATTTAGTTAGCAAAGGCAATAGCGCGTAAAGCTGGTAAACTAGAAAGTTTTCTTGATATATAAACCCACTCTCTTCAGAAAAAAAGAGCTGAGAAAAAGAAATATCTACCTCAGGAAAGAGTATAAGTAAAAACGTAAGAAAAGCAGTAATTATTAGGCTTATATTAACAAGGTAATTATTTATCCATAGACTAAACATTATTAATAGTTTATATAATTAACACAGAAAAACACAATAATATAGAAAAATAAATGTCGTTCAACCCAAAAACTTATAAAGATAAACTATTATTTGTTCCACTCGGCGGAGCAAATGAAATAGGCATTAATGTTAACTTATATCATTTCCAAGGAAAATGGATAATGGTAGATTGTGGGAGTGGTTTTGCAGATGAATATCTACCAGGCGTAGATATGGTCGTAGCAGATTTAAAATTTATTGAAAAACATAAAAAAGACTTACTTGGCTTAGTTCTTACTCATGCACACGAAGATCATCTTGGAGCCATACAGTATTTATGGAATAGCCTGGAATGTCCTATATATACAACCAAGTTTACCAAAAACTTTTTAAAAACGAAAATATCGGAATATGCTTTTGCCCATGATATTAAAATACACGAGATAAAAGCCGGTGATAAATTTGACTTAGGTCCTTTTTCAGTCGAAATGGTGCCTTTAACCCATTCAGCACCTGAAATGCAAGCCCTAATGATCAGGACGGCTGCAGGCAATATTATGCACACCGGAGATTGGAAATTTGATCCAGACCCTGTTGTTGGCAAATTATCAGATTTCGATATATTAAAAAAATGTGGAGATGAAGGTGTTCTAGCTCTTGTCTGTGATTCAACCAACGTTTTTAATGCTGGTACCTCCGGTTCAGAAGGAGATGTTAGAAAAAGCTTGATAGATATTATTGCCGGTTGCCCGAAGATGGTAGTAGTTACCACTTTTGCTTCTAACCTTGCAAGACTGGATACCTTAATTCATGCGGGTCAAAAAGCCGGAAGAAAAATTGCCCTTACCGGAAGAAGCTTACACAGAATGCTTGCTGCGGCTCAAGAAAGCGGATATTTAAATGATATCGCACCTTTAATAGATGAAAGGTCTATAGGAAATTATAAAAGAGAAGAATTGCTAATTATAGCAACTGGATGCCAGGGTGAGCCAATGGCAGCAACTGCTAAAATGGCTAATAAGGTTCACTCTTCGATAAAATTAGCTCCTAAGGATACAGTCATATTTTCTTCAAAAATTATTCCCGGCAACGACAAAAAGATTTTTAGAATGTTTAACACTTTTGTCAGAATGGGTGTTGAAGTAATTACCGAAAGAGATCACTTTGTTCACGTATCGGGGCACCCGGCTATTGATGAACTAAAGAAAATGTATGAGCTAATTAAGCCTAAAATTTGCATTCCGGTACATGGTGAACCTGTTCACATTCATGAACATGTAAAATTAGCTAAAGCTAGCGGAATAAATAAAACAGTTGAAGTGGAAAACGGTAGCGTAGTTTTACTTGACGAAAAAGACCCTAAAATAATAGATATTGTAGAAAATGGATATTTGGCAGTAGACGGAGATTATTTACTTCCTGATTCTTCTCCAATTTTTAGAATAAGGCGCAAAATGCGTGATTCCGGTATTGTGGTTGCCTCAATAATAATTAATGGAAAAGCGGAACTTGCAACCAAACCTTTGATAGTAATGCCAGGCCTTCTTGACCCAAAAGAAGATGAAGATTTTTTAAATTCTATTACCCATGAAGTGGTAGAAGCATTACACAAACAACGGAAACAATCTAAAGGAAGATTATTAATCGATGAAATACAGGAATGCGCTAAGTCCGCAATTAGACGGATACTAAAGCATGAGATTAATAAATCACCGATGATTATAGTCAATATCGGCGAAATCGATTAGCCTTGTTTTTATTATATAGAAAGTAAATTATACATAAGAACCCTGCTAGACTATACCAGGTAATTGCATATTCCAAGTGGTCATTCCTAATTACATTTAGATAAGTAGAGGTCAATGGAAAAGCTCCTTCCGGTAGATCTTTACTATTTACTTGCATTAAATAAAAATCTTTTTTAGTAATTCCCAATCTTTGACCAGCCTCATTTAAATCTAGAGTAAACCATATATTATTTTTTTTATCATTCTCCGGTATAAAAATTCTTTTTTCTTCTCCGGGCATCACGAAAGCAGTAATGGTTTCTTCACTCTTTGATTTAAAAGAACTAATATTTCCTTTAGCACTTTGCGGGAGCCAGGCTCTTGATACTAGGTAAATATTCCCTAACTTGTCTATAAAGGGTGAGAGAAGATAATACCCATCTTTTTCCGGATAGGCTGATCTTCTACCGTATAAAAATATATTTCTACTATCTAGAAAATGCCCTTGTAATTTTATCTTAGCATAAAGTTCTGGTATAGTTTGGAGGTCAACCAATTCAATGGGGGGATTTTTTATATTAAGTTCAATTTTTGCGATAAAATTTTCTTTTTCTTTAAGCCGTTTTAACTGCCAATTTCCAAGTCCAATTAACGCTAATACGCATAAAGACACAACCAAAAAAGGCACTGTTTCAAATTTTTGATTTAAGATAAAAAAACTTTTCATACAGATTAATACATAGTCAATTGGGTTAGATGGTATCGATATAGCTTTGATTTGTCTAGTTTTTATAAAATATAGCTTTCTAATATGGCTAGTTTAAAATAATTAATAAGTTAAAATTATCTATAAAAATTATTTATAAAAATGTTATTTAGCATTGATGCCCCCTGAAATCTCATATATTATACGTTAGGCTACAATTAGTTAATGCCAAATCCCAATTTTAAACTTTGCTAGCATAACTTTCTACAAAGGTGTAAGCTGGTTCTTATATAGATAATTGTTTTGGAAGAGGGGTGATCAGCAGATAGATAAGTTATTGTTTTTATTTTAATAAATTAAGAAGTTAGGTTCAATATATGGCTTTAGAATTCAAAGCACCTGAAAATGTTATTTTAAAACCGATTATTACAGTCCTTGGGGTAGGCGGCGCAGGCGGAAATGCCGTTAATAACATGATTAGAGCTAATCTGCAAGGAGCTAATTTTGTAGTTGCTAATACAGATGCTCAAGCATTAAGCCATTCCGAATGTGTTAATAAAATTCAGCTAGGAGCTTCTGCTACCAAAGGCCTTGGAGCGGGAGCATCGCCTGAGATAGGAAAACAATCTGCTATTGAATCTGAAAATGAGATAAGATCATATTTAGAAGGTAGTAATATGGTCTTTATTACCGCAGGTATGGGAGGCGGTACAGGGACTGGTGCATCACCGGAAATATCAAGAATAGCGAAAGAACTTGGTATTCTAACTGTTGGCGTAGTAACTAAGCCTTTCCTATTTGAAGGCGGGAGAAGAATGAAAGCTGCCGAAAATGGTTTAAAAGAGCTGCAGCAGTATGTTGATACTTTAATTGTTATTCCCAATCAGAATTTATTCCGGATTGCTAATGAGGACACTACTTTTGCCGATGCTTTCAAAATGGCTGATGAAGTACTGCATTCAGGGGTTAGAAGCGTTACAGATCTAATAATTATGCCGGGCCTTATTAACCTTGATTTTGCCGATATCAAAACCGTGATGAGCGAAATGGGCAAAGCGATGATGGGAACCGGAGAAGCTTCAGGAGAAGAAAGAGCCATAAAAGCTGCCGAAGCCGCTATTGCCAATCCATTACTTGATCATACTTCAATGTCCGGAGCTAAAGGCGTCTTGATAAACATTACCGGCGGTAAGGACATGACCTTGTATGAAGTTGACAGTGCTGCAAACAGAATAAGAGAAGAAGTAGGAGATAGCGATGCAAATATCATTTTTGGTTCTACCTTTAATCCTGAGTTACAGGGTATTATAAGAGTATCGGTAGTTGCTACAGGGATAGATTCAGAATCAATTAATGCCGCTCGCAACGAAAGACAGGAACTAACTCCCGAAAGCAAACATATCGAAGAGGTAGAAAATAGTTTATATCATCAAGAATTTTCTGCCGAGATAGAAGAAATACCGGAATATGAAAGCAAAAACGAAAACGAAAGTGCTATAGAATTTGATAGCCAAGAAGCTGATTTACAGGAAAAAATTGCAAAGCTGTCAGCCCAAATAGACCTCGAATCCGAGCAAGAATCTCCAAAAGAACAACCAACAGCTACTGTTTCGCCTTCTTACAAAGAGCAGACTGTTCTCGCTCATAAACCATCTCTGCTAAAGCGTATGTGGAACTCTTTAAAAAGTGCTGAAGCAAACGATGAATCAAAATCAGCAAGAGTAAATAACTGTCCTGACGATAAAAAAGAGCACTCGTTACCAAGCATATCTAGGAACAGTTCTGATATTCAGGATATCCCAGCATTCTTAAGAAAAAAATAGAGACGGGATCTACCTAAGAGCTTTTAAATTTTGATATGCACATAATTCAAATTTAAACAATAGGTAAGCTTAGGTAAGAAGCCTTAATAAAAGCTAAGCACCACAAAAGAGCTGGGCCAGTGTTAACCAAATTGATAGATAAACTGATTAGTTCTTATGAAGAATAGTTAGTATTAATTGATCTGAAAATTTGCCAGAAATGGGCTGAGCTTTTAACTATTGATAATACTAATGGTATTGATAGTTTTTTATTAGCTCAAGCGCTTACAAGTAATATGGTATTAGTCACCAATAACATTAACGCCAGTTTAGGATAAAAGGGGATAAGAATTGGTTAAATCATCAAGTTTTAAGGAGGATTTTTTAATAGCATAACCAGTAAGACAAGCTAAGACATGCACAAGAAAATTAACAGGCGACCTGTGCCTTGAATGTTC
>CAIKLL010000166.1 GCA_903828265.1 uncultured Rickettsiales bacterium | reverse complement strand
GAACATTCAAGGCACAGGTCGCCTGTTAATTTTCTTGTGCATGTCTTAGCTTGTCTTACTGGTTATGCTATTAAAAAATCCTCCTTAAAACTTGATGATTTAACCAATTCTTATCCCCTTTTATCCTAAACTGGCGTTTAAAAGGATTCATAGATCCATAGTTTAATAATTTTATTCTTCTTTAACGAGCAAAACAAGCGAGTAGCCATTTATTAACAAGGAAATCAATGATTTATTTTGTATAAGTTGTACTTTTTAATTTGAGAAAACCCTACATAAGATTTCAAATTAATTCAAAGCCAAAGACCAATTTGTAATCGGCATGGTCCATTTTTCAGCAGCATTTTTTAGAGCTAAAAATACGATTTTTAAAATAGACTTATCATCCGGAAGAGCCCCTTTATTGTTGAGGTTTTTTCTGATTTGATGATTTATCAATCCTATTGAATTGGTAGTATAAATTACCCATTTAATCTCATCAGCAAAAGCAAAAAGGGGAATAATAACGCCCCAATTCCTTTGCCAAATATCAGAAACCACAGAATATTTATTATCCAATTTATCAGCAAACGATTTTAGCTCCAGATAGTCTATTTCTTCGTTATTTGTAGTATAAATCCTTTTGAGACCTGCTGTTACCCCTTTTAAATCCTTACAAGAAACATATTTTACAGAATTTCTTACCATGTGTACTATACATAATAGTACAATCATATTAGGATAAATGCTATTAACACATACTACATATATCTGTTTTATTCCTCTGTTCTTTAGCTCAGTTACAACGTGTATCCAAAACTTGGAACTTTCCTTTTTACCGACCAAGCTCTCTAGTAATTCCTTGTTCCCTTCTATATTAATGCCTATTGCAAGATATATTGCTTTATTAATCATTGTAAGATTAATTCTTGCTTTAAGGTGTATGCAATCCAAATATAATATTGGATATATACCGTCTAGAAACCTGTTTCGCCATGTAGTAACTTCTTCTATTACTCTGTCAGTGATAGATGATGTAAGGTCCTCGGAAATATTAGTCTGGTACCTGTCCTCTAAATGATCCTGTTCCTTACTGACAGTCGTTCCTCTGACATATGGTGAGATCACCTGATCATCAAATATGAAGTCTTTAATAAGCTAATTCAACTATTTTATTAACGATTTTTATTCCTGCGTCTCCTGAACCGTATACTTTACCCTCAAAACTAGATAGATTAACCGACGGGTTTAGCGCATGTTCAATAATTTTTTCTACTGATACCCCGACAATTACATTTGCTCCAGATTCCACAGTCTCTAACCATTCTGTTTCTTCTCTAATCGTTATACAAGGAACCTTTAAAAAGTATGCCTCTTTTTGTATTCCCCCTGAATCAGTAATTATAGCCTGTGCGTTTTTTTGTAACCATAACGTTTCTTCATAAGATAATGGATCGGTAGTTATAATATTATCCAAATAATAACTAAACCCATATTCCTTAATTAACTTTTTAGTACGAGGATGCACAGGAAAAACTACAGCAATTTCTTTAGTAAGCCTTTGTAAAGCGGTTAATATATTTTCCAATCTATGTTTATTATCAGTATTTTCTGCTCTATGACAGGTCACCAAAACATACGGCTTTTTTCCGCCTAAAAAATTATCATAAAAAATTTTATCGTTTTTACTATCCATTCTATTGCTATAAAATAGAAGTGCATCATACATTACATCTCCTACATTATAAACTTTTCCTGTTATTCCCTCTGCTTTTAAATTTTGTACAGCAACCTCACTAGTACAAAAATGTATGTCAGAAATTCTATCTACTAATATCCTGTTTATTTCCTCCGGCATTTTCATGTTAAATGAGCGCAAACCTGATTCAACGTGTATGATAGGTACGTGTAATTTAGCAGCAGCTATTGCTCCAGCAAGCGTAGAATTTGTATCTCCATATACTAGCACCCAATCTGGTTTCTCAATTAATATAATTTCTTCTATACCTATTAACATTTCCGCGGTCATTTTACCATGTGAACCCCCAGAAACGTTTAAATTATAATCTGGTTTAGGAATTTCAAGCTGGTCAAAGAAAATCTGGGACATATTTTTATCAAAATGCTGTCCGGTATGTACAATAACCTCCTTTAAAAGGCTATTATTTAACACTTTTATTGCGTTTGAGACCACAGCTGCTTTAATAAATTGTGGTCTGGCACCAATAACAGTTATTATTTTCATAGTTTTATTTGCTTAAACTTAAAATAATCTCATTTAACCTATCTACAATATACTGTTGATGCACTTCACTAAGATATGGATGCATAGGAATACTTAAAACATTTTCAGCTAAATGCTCGCATACTTTTAGACCACCTTCTTCAGCTATAGGGTAGCGATTATACGCTTTTTGTAAATGCAAAGGTTTGATGTAATAAACAGAAGTTGGGATACCTATTTCTTTACACTTTAGCATTAACTCAGACCTATCAATATTTTCTGGAAGAACCATCGTGTATTGAGCCCAAACAGAGGTTGCCCCTTCAATAACTTGAGGTTTTTTAAGTATATTTGTAATATTATCATTGTAATATTTAGCTACTTTTTGCCTCGAAGTAATTTCGTTTTCAAATATTTTAAGCTTTTCAATAAGTATAGCAGCTTGGATAGTATCCAACCGACCATTTATTCCTATCATCACGTTATCATATTTGTCTGATCCTTTCCCATGTATCTTTAAACTTCTTAGCTTGGTTGCTATTTCATCATTGTTAGTAAATACCGCTCCTCCATCCCCGTAACACCCAAGCGGTTTAGCAGGAAAAAAACTAGTAGTGGTTATATCCCCGATATTTCCTACTCTACGATTTTTATAATAAGCACCAAAAGCTTGAGCTCCATCTGCCATAACCCAAAGGTTATGCTCCTTAGCTATAACTGCGATACTATCATAATCAGCAGGCTGGCCGAACAAGTCTACTGAAATAATACACACAGGTCTTAACCCAAGACTTTTCGAAAGTTCTATCCCTTTATTCAAACTTTCAACATTTATATTATAAGTTTCTGGGAGGACATCAATAAAAATTGGAGTAGCTCCGACTAAAGCTACTACTTCAGCGGTAGAAGCAAAAGTAAAGCTAGGAACAAAGACTGCATCACCTGGACCTACTCCAAAAGCCATTAAACCGAGAGCTAAAGCATCAGTTCCATCAGAACAAGTAATTGAATGTTTAACTCCACAAAAAGAGGAAAGGTTTTTCTCAAGTTCTGCTACTTCAGGACCCATTATATATGTTCCGTGATCTAGAACCCTTTTTATAGCTTCATCTATTTGAAGCCTAATTTTTTTCTGCTGCTCTTGTAGATCAATAAAATTGATTATAGGTATTTCACCGCCGTTTTCAGATAAATTATGCTTTGACCACATTACTTCCCTCAAGATTTTTATTTTTGAATACGTTTCTTGTATCAATTATAAGGTTAGAATTCTCTATAACCGTTTTATAATCTACCGCGTCATGATCCGTACATACAACTATTGCATCATGAGTCTTTATAGCTTCAATAGTTAGAGATATTGATTTCATTCCTACTAACCGAGGATATTCGCTATCATGATCTATAGTACTAATTAATGGATCGTAATAATCTACTTCTGCTTTGTTATCTAAAAGATCTTGTATAATTTTTAACGAAGGACTTTCTCTCAAATCATCTACATTTTTTTTATACGCAACTCCTATAACTAGAATTTTACTATTCCTTAGTCCTTTACCGAAACGAAGATCCATTTCTTTACGAAGTTTCTCTATAACATAATCACCCATTTGTTTGTTAATGTTCCCACTTAACTCCACAAGTTGTGTAGGCATGCCAAATTCTCTGGCTCTCCAAGTGAGATAAAAAGGATCAATAGGTATACAATGCCCTCCAAGGCCAGGACCAGGATAAAAAGGCATATAACCAAAAGGTTTAGTCTTAGCTGCATCAATAACTTCCCATATATCTATATCCATTTTAGAAAATATACACTTTAATTCATTTACAAGCGCAATATTTACAAAACGAAAAATATTTTCTGTTAGTTTAACAGCCTCCGCAGTAGCAGAGGTACTAACTTCAGCTACGGCAGTGATTATTTGCTTGTAAAAAGTAGTAGCTAGTTCCCTAGAATCATCATCATCCGCCCCTACCACCTTAGGTATTGTTGAAGTATTATATGCAACATTACCGGGATCTTCGCGTTCAGGAGAATAAGCCAAATATATGTCTTTTCCTATTTTTAGACCACTTTGTTCAAGCATAGGTGATAATAACTCTTGTGTAGTACCCGGATAAGTAGTTGATTCCAGTATAATCAGTTGTCCTTTCCTGAGTTGCGACGCTATTGTTTTAGTTGCTGAAGAAACATAGTTCATATCAGGTTCTCTATTTTTCGTAAGCGGCGTCGGAACACATATAAGTATTACATCCATTTTAGCAATATCATGCTCATTAGTAGTCGGAAAGAACTTTGAGCTCTTATTTAATGATAATATGTCTTCATTACTTAACGTTTTTATGTATGTCTGACCGGTATTTAATTTTTCTATTCTCTTAATATTCTTGTCAAAACCGATACAGTTATAACCCTGACTAACTACCGCTCGGGCTAATGGCAGACCTACATAGCCCAGGCCCATTATACCTATGGTGCATTTTTTACTGAGTATAGCTTGGGCTAATTCATGTTTCTGATTAACAATTTCAATCACTTTTTTTTCTTTAGAATCCATATTGTTTTTTTATTAACTTATAAAAATGAATTGTATTTATTTAAGATATTACTTCTTCAAGTTCATTGTCGGAATTTAACCTATATTTTCTGTTCTCAAGAGGGCATAAGAGATCTTCACCTAATCTATTCCCTGAATGGCTCATCCACCCGATTTGGCGCGCAGGATTACCTACAACTAAAGCATGTGGTTTAACATTTTTTGTCACAACAGCACCTGCACCAACAAAGCTATATTTTCCTAATTCCACACCACAAACTATTGTAGCATTTGCTCCTATGGTAACTCCTTTCCTAACGTAAGTTCTTCTAAATTCATCTTTGCGTTCTATTTCGGATCTGGGGTTGTTCACATTGGTGAAAACACAAGACGGTCCGCAAAATACACCATCCTCTAAAACCACTCCGTTATACAAACTGACATTATTTTGGATTTTACAGCGGTCACCCACTATAACATCCGGGCCTATCATAACATTTTGTCCAATAACGCAATTTTCTCCAATTTTCGTACCTTTAAGTATATGGGAAAAATGCCATATTTTTGTTCCTACACCTACCACGCAGCCACTATCGACAATTGCAGTCTCGTGGACAAAATACTTACTGTCCTTTAATTCTAAATTAACCGAACCCTTTTTTTTTAAAGAAATTTCCGCTGCGTCTAAAACTCTTAAAACTTTTAATCCTTCTTCACCAGAAGTTAGAGGATTTTTATTTTCTATAATGGAATTTAAAAAATGTTGGCATTCATTTTTTAAAGGCTCGACTTCAGTTAATTCGACAGCAATAGGGTTAGATTTTTCTATAACAGGAAAGCTATTTTCCCACTTAACTTTATGATTATATAGTTGCAGTTTCTTATCCCATGGCAGGCAATCATCAAAAACTGCAATGGACTTGTCTCCGATAACTACAAATCTTTGTTCTTTATAAGGGTGAAACCATGAAGCAAATACGTGAGCCTTAAGACCGTTCTTGAATAATAAGTGCAACGTTGCTGTATCTTCTATTTCTTTATCAAAAAAAGAAGAACCGGAAGACCAAACCTGGGCAGGTTCACTATCAACAATACCTAGCACCATTGATATATCGTGTGGAGCGAAGCTCCAGAGTACATTTTCTTCTGTTCTTATTTTTCCTAGACTAAGCCTATTAGAATATATATATTGTAATTTCCCTAATTTATTTCCCAAAACCAGTTGTTTTAATTTTTGATAAGCAGGATGGTATTGCAAAAGATGACCTACCATTAGGTTTTTATTAACTTTGTTTGCTATTAAACAAAGCTCTTCTGCATCTTTGACACTGATGGCAATTGGCTTTTCTACAAATACATGTTTACCTGCGAGTAGTGATTGTTTTACATGCTCAGCATGCTTAGATGCAGGTGAAGCTATTACTACTGCATCTACATTACTTTCGATAACTTCATTAAACGTTAACGCTTTAACATTATAAGTTTCAGCCATTTCTTTAGCGACCACTTTTTGTTCATCGCAAACAGCTTCCAAAACCCCTAGTTCAAAGAAATTACGTACTAAATTTTTCCCCCAATAACCGCAGCCGATAACCGCAACTCTAATATCCCTTCCCATACATATTTTTCTATAGAATTAAATTGCAAACCTGCTTTATACGACTTTAGTCAGATTTAGTATTTTTTTAGAAACATTATAAACAAGATATATATATTATAATACTAATTCTTACAAGTTAAGATTTTTAATTTAAAATTTACGTTAAAGCAATCCTATGCCAAATTGTTAATCATTTTAAATGAATTTCGTCGGTATATAAGATACTAAGGAATAGCTATTATCGGATAGGTTACTAATTATAAGCTTTCTAAGCATAATTATTTCCATATTCAAATCTAGCTTTTTTAGAAGATACTTTTCCTTGGCAGTAAGATTTACCCGGGTTAACAATTAGAGACTTCATAGCTTCTCGCCCAAGAAGCATTCTATAACGCATTATATCACGTTTTGTAAGTGTTATATCTATATCCCAATGATGAAGACCTATTTTTATCGGGGATCTAATAACTACACGCTCTTCTTTATGACCATTCGAGCTTCTAACTATCCTGCTATCTATAATCTCAGCTACCGCACACCTTGTAATATTGTCATTATTTTGTAAAGGATGAATTACAAACTTAGCATATTTTTTGTTATTTATTTCTACAATTTCTAAATCATAAGCATGAAGGGCAGAAGTTTTTGCCCCTGTATCAATTTTTACTTTTATCAAAGGAGTATTTAACATTGGCAGAGAGGCCCATTCCCTCCAACCCACCAATAATGATTCTTTAGTTAGCATTATTCTAATTCCTCATCAAAATACATCACCTCCTCAGCAACTGCTCTTACATTATCAAAAGTTGCTACATGGAATAATGCGTCCCCATTGCTAACCAGGGGCATCATCGTAATACCAATAATAATCCCAGTTTTTTTAGCTTTAACATAGGTTTTCTCCGTTCCAAACGGGTTTGAAATTATGCCGAGTATTTGATCTTTATTTACTTTATTACCGATTTTCTTCTTGACTTGCAAGCTTCCACTAATTGGGGCTCGAACCCAATGGCTAGATTCAGCTCTAAATACTTCTCTGGATTTTGGTAACCGTGACCTAACAGATTTTTTGTGAATCATACCAATTTCACACATAACGGCAATAATCCCGTTTTCTGCTGAAGAAATTATTTTCTCGTCATATCTTAAAGCTTCTCCGCCCTCAAATAGTAAAATATTTATTCCTTTTTCAAAAGCCGCCTGACGCAAGGATCCATCCCTCATATTAGAATTTAAAATTACTGGTACTCCAAATGCCTTTGCTAGCTTCTCTACCTCAGGATTATCTAAACATCCTCTGACTTGCGGAAGATTAAACCTATGAGCACTGCCGGTATGAAGATCAATACCGTATTGACATTTCATAACTATTTCTTTCATAAAAACATGGGCTATCCGCGAAGCGAGGGAGCCGTTTTTTGAACCCGGAAATGTTCTATTCAAATCTCTTCTATCCGGTAGATATCTGAGATTGCGGTTAAAACCAAAAACGTTCACAACCGGTACCGCAATCAAAGTACCTTTTATAGAAGAAAGAATTTTCTTGCGAGAAAGGAGCCTTTTTATTGATTCAACACCGTTAATTTCGTCACCGTGTATAGCACCGCTAACGAACATTACAGGCCCTTCCTCTTTTCCGCGAATTACTTCTACCGGTATTGTAATATCTGTATGGTCATAGAGTTTGGCAATTACAATTTCTAATTGTTTTCTTTTCCCTTTTTCTATTTTTGTCCCATTAATAACCAAGTTTTTTTCTATATACATGACTTAATCATTTTACACTTTCTGATTACTTCTTTTTTTCAAGCGATTAATAGCAAATTTTTCTATATATTCTATAATTGCAGTTGCAATGTCCTTACCAGTTACTTTTTCTATTCCTTCGAGACCAGGAGATGAATTCACTTCCAGTACCAACGGGCCATGGGATGATCTTACAATATCTACTCCTGCTACATTAAGACCTAAAGATTTTGCTGCTTTTACGGCTATAGCCCTTTCTTCAGGCCTAAGTTTAATAGGTTCTGCTCTGCCACCTACATGCAGATTAGAGCGAAAATCGCCATCAGCACTTTGGCGTTTCATAGCTGCAAAAACTTTATCTCCGATTACAAAACACCTAATATCGGAACCTCCAGCTTCTTTAATAAATTCCTGTACCAAGAAATCTGCTTCTAAATTTAAAAAGGCATTAATTAAACTTTCAGCAGCTTTGTTAGTTTCTGCTAGCAATACACCCCTTCCTTGAGTCCCACTTAGAACTTTAACAATTAAAGGAGCGCCACCGACGAATTTTATAAGATCTTCTGTTGCGTTTGCCGAGTGGGCATAACTTGTTATAGGCATAGCTATATTTTTCCTTGCAAGTAATTGGTGTGCTCTCAGTTTATCTCTAGATCTAGTAATCGCAACCGATCCATTTAAAGAATAGACACCAGAAACTTCGAATTGCCGTAAAATAGCTGCTCCATAAGAAGTAACTTTCGAACCGATCCTTGGTATTACTGCATCAAATTCCAATTTAGACTTTTCGAAATCATTTTGGTAATATATATGAGGATTATTAGCAGTAATATTGACATAACATTTTAGTACGTCGATTATCTTAACCTCATGACCTCTTTTTTCCGCTGCTTCTAATAACCTTTCAGTAGAATAAATCTTTTTACTCCTTGATAATATACCTAATTTCATTTTGGCTAGTACATAAAAATTTTTTAAGTTTGTATAAGTTGTATCTTAATTTCACCATTAAGATAAGTAGGTATACACTATCAAATATGACTTAAATATATTTAATACCAAATCCTATCAAAGATTTACTGTAAAACATGGCTAGTATTGTTGTTATTAAAACACTTTATGGTTTTTATTTCTGAAGATTAGCTCAATTAATTCTAAACACAACTTTGAATCTATATCAAATCGCCTACATTTTGTAGAAACAACTTGGCTCGATGAGAATTCGGTTTTTTAAAAAATTCATTTGCCGGTTGATCTGCTAAAACCCTTCCTTGATCCATAAAAATAATTCTATCAGCAATAATTTTTGCAAATTTTATATGGTGGGTAATAACTATCATCGTCATTTGATTTTTTAACTGAGAAATGATTTCTATGATATCTTTTATTACTTCAGGATCTAGCGCAGAAGTAGGCTCATCAAATAACATAATTTCAGGATCCATCATCAATGCACGTACTATTGCTACCCTTTGCTTTTGACCCCCAGACAAGTCCATAGGGTAAAAGGAAGCTTTTTCTAAGACACCGAATTGTTTTAACAGAACCTTAGCTTTTTCTTCTGATTCTTTTGGATGTACTTTAATAACGTTAATCGGTCCATAGGTTAAATTTTCTAAAACAGTCATGTGCGGAAAAAGGTGAAACTGCTGAAAAACCATACCAATCTTGAAACATAACTTTCCTCTATTACGCCTTGTTAGTTTTTTTCCATCTATTAATACCGCACCACTGGTGGGGTTTTCTAAATTGTTTATACAACGTATTAAAGTCGATTTTCCACTTCCGGAAGAACCAATTATAACTACCGTTTCTCTCTTATCAAAAACTAGGTTAATATCAGAAATAACTTTTTGCCCCGCAAAGCTTTTTGAAACATTCTGAAGCGTTATCATAAGGCTAATCTTCTTTCTAAAATTTTAGCAAAGGAGCTGACTATCATAACCATTATATAATAAGTAACGGCTGCTGTTAACATCGGAGTAAAATAACTATAAGTCTCAGTAGAGACAGTTTGAGCCCTTTTCATTATATCCATACCCCCTATAACCGATATTAATGCTGACTCCTTTATTAGATTAATTAGCTCATTTACCAAAGCTGGTAAAATATTACGTAAAGCCTGGGGTAAAATTATGTCCTTCATTCTAAGCACCGGCGGTATACCTAGTGCCTTGGCCGCTTCTATTTGGCCTTTATCAATTCCTTTAATTCCGGCCTTAATAATTTCCGAAACATACGCCCCCGAATTCAAGGAAAATGCTACTACGCCAGAAACAAATATGCTTATCTTAATTCCTAGTAAACTAGGTAAGCCGTAATGGATTATGGTTAGCTGCACAAGCATTGGTGTACCCCTGAAGACCGAGGTATAGCTAACGGCGAATATTCGGAGTAATTTACTGTCGGCGGTCTTACAAATAGCAAGCGATGTTCCAATTATCATACCGAAACATATCGAAGCAATGCTATATTGCAAAGTAACCCCTGTACCTTTGATTATATAATATAGATAAGGCCAAAAAGCCACTAAATCGCTATACATGAATAAGATAAACCGAACCAACTATAAGTAAAGAGAGACAATATATCAACCACTGAACCAGAAATAATATTACCAAATAGCTTTTACGTCAATAATTTCCTATGCTTTTTCTAGTTTTGAATTACAATAATAAGATCTTGTAGTATTAAGGTAAAAGCTTATTTTATTGAAGTATAAAAATAAAATTTTTATGCTCTTTAATATTCTAAATAACTTATAGAATCTTGAATTTATATTGTAAACCCTGGAGTGTAATTATATACTTATATTTTTGATTAAATTAAAGGATAAGCACAATGTTAAAAGTTTCTTTCGAAAATAAAGATTTGGATAATAATGAAGCCATAGCAATTATTATCAATGACCAGTTAAAAATAGATTCTGACACACTGTTAATTGATCAGAAACACCATGGTCTCATATCTAAAACTATTAAGGACAAAAGAATTTTTAAACCCGAATACGGCTATTCCAAAATCTTAACCGCCACTAATAAAGATGGAGAAGTACGTTATCTTATTTTAATTGCTCTAGGCTCAGAAGATAATGTATCAGAAGTAAAAATCGAAGAAATAGGCGGAAAAATCCATTCGCTTGCTACCTCTTGTAAAGCATCTTCAGTCGGAATCCGGGTACCAAGTAAAATAGGCTCTTTTAAACAGGAAAAAATTGCTGCTCTACTAGGTGGGGGAGCACTGCTTGCTTCTTATAGATTTGATAAATACCAAACAATGAAAAGTAATGATGAAAAGTTCATCACCGAAGATTTTGACATCATAGTTGATGATCGTGAACATGCACTTAAACTTTTTGAAGAGCAGAAATCTCTAGCTTTAGGAGTATTCTTCGCTCGGGATTGTATCAATGAAGTACCAAATGTTCTGTACCCAGAAAGTTACGCTGAAAGGATATTAGAAAAATTGGAACCACTTGGTATTGACGTAGATGTTCTGGGAGAAAGCCAAATGCGTAGTCTCGGTATGGGAGCTTTACTTGGTGTAGGCCAGGGTTCTAATAATGAGTCCAAATTAGTGGTTATGAAGTATAATGGGTTAGACGATGACAGTGATCCAATATGTTTTGTTGGTAAAGGAGTAACCTTTGATACCGGCGGGATCTCGCTAAAGCCCGCAGCAGGTATGGGCGATATGAAATATGATATGGGCGGATCTGCCGCCGTAGTCGGTGCCATCAAAGCTCTCGCCCTTAGAAATGCTAAAGTTAATGTAATTGGTATAGTAGGACTGGTGGAAAATATGCCGGGAGGAAATGCTCAGAGACCCGGCGATGTCGTCAGGACTATGTCTGGTCAAACTGTAGAAGTCTTAAATACTGATGCTGAAGGGCGCTTAGTTTTATGTGATTGCGTAACCTATCTACAACAAAATTTTAAACCGGCTTGTATCGTCGATCTCGCAACTTTAACAGGAGCAATATCAATTTCTTTAGGCAGTACTTACGCAGGCTGTTACGCAAACGATGATGAACTAGCCCGGCAGCTGATTACCGCTTCTCTTAAAACAAATGAAAAATTATGGCGCATGCCTTTACACCCCGACTATAACGATATGCTCAAATCAACAGTTGCTGATATCGCCAATATCGGTTCTGAGAAAGGCTTAGCAGGTAGTTCTACTGCCGCACATTTTATTGGGCGCTTTATTAAAGACGGAGTAAAATGGGCTCACCTAGATATAGCAGGGGTTGCTTACGATAAAAAAGGAACAAATCCAATTTGCCCTAAAGGAGCTGTAGGATTTGGCGTAAGATTATTAAATCAATTTGTAAAAGATAATTATGAGTCCAAATAGGAAACCTCATATTTTTGTTGTCGGTAACGAAAAAGGCGGTGCTGGAAAGACTACATGCTCAATGCATTTAATTATTGGTTTGCTCGATAGAGGATATCACATTGCAAGCATTGATGTAGACTCGCGGCAGGGGTCACTAAGCAGCTATATCAATAATCGTAAATTATATAACGACAAAAACCCTGGTAACAAGGTGCTAATGCCGGTACATTTTCATATTCAGGATAGCACCGCAAAAAGTATAACTGACAAAGAGGAAGAAGAAAAAAATCGTTTCGGGCAGGTTTTAGATCAAGTTAAAGATTATGCAGACTACATAGTAATTGATACACCCGGAAGTTATACTCACTTATCAAGGTTTGCCCACTCTTATGCAGATACGGTCATTACTCCTGTAAATGACAGTTTTCTAGATTTAGACGTAATGGCTAAAATAGACGGCGAAACCTTTGATATAGTAAAACCCTCAATTTACAGCCAAATGATCTGGGAACAAAAAATGGAAAGGGCAGCTAGAGATAAAGGTTTGGTTGATTGGGTAGTACTTAGGAATCGACTTGCAAACCTTGATGCTCATAATAAAAGAAACGTCCACGACGCACTTGAGAAATTATCAAAAAGAATTTCTTTTCGTATCGCCCCTGGTTTTAGCGAAAGAGTTATTTTTAGGGAATTATTTCCCCAAGGATTGACTCTTCTGGATTTAAAAGTGGCAAATTATAATAAGGCCTTTAGCATTTCTCACGTAGCAGCAAGGCAGGAATTAAGGTCCTTTCTCGAGGCTTTGGGAATAAAAAACCTTGAGAAAAAAGAGGGAGTTGCAGCAGGATTATAACATTTTTCAAATATTTTTTGCGGCTACCGATAAAGGTTTGAGCTATAAATTAATCTCTAAAAAGTGTTCATATAGGAAGGAGCTATGCAAAAAATAGAAACTGTTTGTGTAATTGGAGCCGGGGTAATGGGAAGTGGTATAGCTGCTCAAGTTGCCAACTCTAAAACTAATGTTATTTTACTCGATATTGCCGATCATAAGTCAGGTAATAAAAATAAAATTGTAAACGATGCTTACAATAGGTTATTTACACAAAAACCTGCTCCATTATCCCATCCTACTTGTGCGGAATATATAAAAATCGGGAATTTAGAAGACGACATTTCTCTAATAAGGGAAGCAGATTTAATTATTGAAGTGATTGTTGAGAAACTTGAAATAAAACATCAATTGTATCAATCCATTAGCAAATACTTAAAACCAACTGCAATATTAGCGTCCAATACTTCTACCCTACCTTTAGCGCAATTAAAAGAAAAACTTCCTAATAATATCTGTACAAATTTTGTGATTACTCATTTTTTTAATCCACCTAGATATATGGAATTAGTTGAGGTTATTACTGATTCCCACCTTTCTCAGAAAATAATATCGGAATTATCCGGTTTCCTTCAAAAATCGATGGGAAAAACAATTGTATATTGCAATGATACCCCTGGGTTTATTGCTAATAGAGTAGGATGTTTTTTACTTGAATTAACAGTTCGTAAAGGGATAAAAGAAAATTTGTATCCCGCACAAATAGATTACATTTTTTCAAAGTTTTTTGGGTTTCCAAGTACTGGCATTTTCGGCTTATATGATCTAATTGGTCATGATGTAATGAACCTAATATCTGCTTCATTATTAAAATCTTTACCAACTAGCGATCAATACCATCAAGCATACCTCCCTATTAAGTTACTGGAAGAAATGAAAAGTAGAAATTTTCTAGGTAGAAAATCAGGTAGTGGTTTTTATAAATTAGTAAAAAACCCAGAAGGGGGAACAATAAAACAGGTAATTAATTTTGATAATTTAGATTATGATCCTCTTTCTCCTATCATTGAATATAAGGATATAGAAGAAGTTTTAAACGGTGATGATAAATACAGCAAATTCATATCTGATATACTTACCGATTTCTTTTCATATGTTATTTCTCTTATTCCAACAGTAACTGAAGATAAAACTGATATAGATAAAGCAATGAAGCTAGGATACAGTTTAAAATATGGGCCATTTGAGTTATTAACTAAAATGCCAGTTAAAGGAGAGAGGTGGAAGAGACTAAAAGAGCTTAACTGGAAAACTCCTGATAATTCTAAAAATCATTCTTATGGCAAAGAACAGATACGTTCAAAAATAATCTTGGATAATGATTCAGCTCATTTGGAACTTATAGACGACCATTATGTTTTTGTTATTAAATCGAAAATGAACACATTAGACAGTAAGATATTTAATTTACTGATAGAGGCAACCAATTACTGCGAAAATAAAAACGAAGCTTTATATATATTTCCTTTAGGAGATAATTTTTCTGCCGGTGCTAACTTAAAATATTTTAAAGAAGCTATAGAAAGCAAAAATTTCAAATTAATAGAAGAACTCCTGGATCTTGGACAAAAAGCAATGCTACGCTTAAAGTATTCCAAGGTTCCGGTTATATCTTGTGCTAGGGAATTAGCTCTTGGCGGAGGTTGTGAAATTCTCCTCCATTCAAGTCTTGTAGTTGCTCATCAAAATTTAAATAGTGGGCTCGTAGAACTTGGTGTAGGTTTAATACCTGGTTGGGGCGGAACAAAAGAAATGTTCATCAGGAGCAAGGGTAATAAAACCACATTACTGGCGAACTTAAAAAATATACTTCACCAGAATAAATCCAGCTCTGCTGACTATTTTACTTTAGATTATTCAGTTAAAACAGCTATCAACATGAATAAAAACTTAATTCTGGAGCAAGCTTTTCAAGAGAAGTTTCAAATCTCTTCTTCTAATAACAACCAAGTTGAACTTCCTGAAATAAGTTTAATTGACGAAATAGAACACAGCAGTTTTGATAAATTGCAAATTGAGGTAATGAATTTCTTCCAAAAAATAATCGATAAAAAATCCGTGACTGAAGGCGAATTGTTAGATTTAGAAAAAGAAAAGTTCTTACAATTGGCCTCTACTCCACTCAGCTTAGAGAGGATAAGTAAATTCGTATAGCATGAGATTAATTAGTAATATAAGGAAGCCCGGTTTAATAACAGTTATGTAGAATTTACAATATTTATCACCGCTACCCATTTGTTGTGGGTAAAAAACCAAGTCAGGCAATCATTATAGCTAATCATTATTTTTATAGTTATAAATCTTTAGACACTATGATAAACTTCTTATAATAAAATAAGTAGAATATACAGAAAAACACCTATGGGTTTTTAGCGGGGAGTTCTCATGATACAAAAAATATTATTTTTAGTAATTGTTTTTAGCTTAACTGCTTGTGATCAAGAGCAAACGGTTGATGATCCAGCAAAAACCCAAATAGAAGAATATACGAAGAAATTAGGAGTATGTGATGAAGAAGAGGTAAATAAGAATTATGTACGTAACCTATCTGAGGTAGCTCCAGATGATATTGTTATCGGCGATCCGAAAAGTAAAATTGTTCTAGTAGAATATTTTGCTCCTACCTGCCCTCATTGTGTACATTATCACCAGAAAATATTTCCACAAATAAAAGAAAAATATATTGATAATAATAAAATTGCTTACGTAATTAGAGAATTTATCGGTAATAAGCAGGATCTAGATGCAACTATTCTTGCAAGGTGTAACGGCTATACCGATACTTATCTAAAATTTTTAGAGGTTATTTTGAATCAACAAAATAATTGGGCATTTAGCAAAAATTATCGAGAGATTTTAACTAATATAGGTAGCTTGGGTGGGATTTCTCCGGAAAATTTTTCGGCCTGTTTAAACGATCAGGATAAAATAAAAATACTAATGGAAAATACCAAACTAGTAACTAATTTATCTACGTTTGTCGGCACCCCTACTTTCTTTATAAATGGGAAACAATTTAATGAAAGATATACTTTTGAGGAATTATCAAAAGCGATCGAGAAAGAATTAAGTATTGATAATTAATTGCTTTTAAGTTATGACAGCTGATAATGTAGAAGAAGTAAAAAAGAAGATAGCAAAAATAAAAGAAGAACAATTGGGTTTACCCTCTAAAAAACGCACCGGTTCTCCAATTATTGATATTGCCTCAGAACTTGTTGCAGGAGCTATAGTCGGGGTAATAATGGGAATTTTACTCGATAAATTATTTAATTCTAAACCTTTATTCCTTATAATTTGCATTATACTTGCTTCAATAGCAACTTTCCGATCTATTTGGAAAAAATATACATAAAAATTCATTGAATTAATATGAAACACAGCCCCTTAGACCAATTTAAAATAAAAGAGCTAGCAAGTATTCAATTGTTTGGGTATGACCTTACTCTAACCAACTCCGCCTTATTTATGATGCTAGCTAGCTTTCTTATCATTCTTTATTTTACTTTAGCTTTTAAGAGTAAGAAACTAATACCGACAAGATTACAGCTTAGCGGTGAGTTGTTCTACAGCCTAATTACTGATGCCTTAAACCAAAATGTAGGGAGTAAGGGTAAAAAATTTGTTCCTTTTGTTTTTACATTATTTATGTTTATTATGGTATGTAACCTCTTCGGTATGATACCCTACGGATTTACTGTTACAAGCCATATCTCCATTACATTTGCCCTTGCAATGATGGTGTTTCTACTGGTTACTTTACTCGGGTTTATATTACACGGACTTCATTTTCTGTCTTTATTTCTGCCGACTGGAACCCCGTGGTGGTTAGCCCCATTAATGATATTAATTGAATTATTTGCTTATCTTGCACGACCTGTAAGTTTGTCACTACGTTTAGCTGCCAACATGGTAGCTGGCCATGTATTAATTAAAGTTATAGCTGGTTTTATTGTGTCTATGGCATTTTATCTTAAAATTGTTCCTATACCTTTCGTTTCTATATTGATAGGTTTTGAAATTTTCGTTGCAATTTTACAGGCTTACATATTTACTATATTATCATGTGTTTATTTAAATGATGCAATTAATTTACACTGATATATAAGTATAGCAATCTTGCTGGCCTATATCGGGGGGAAAGGATGGTATAGACTGGTTTTGATTTTAATTAATTTAGAATTTTAAGGAGGAAAAATATGGAATCTATGATGGCTCTCAAATTTATCGGTGTAGGGCTTATGGCATTTGGAATGTTAGGTTCAGCAATTGGAGTAGGAAACATTTTTAGCTCATTGTTAAATTCGATAGCTCGTAATCCTTCTGCAGCAGATAATTTGCAAAGAATGGCTTTTATCGGTGCGGGTCTTGCCGAAGCAATGGGACTATTCTCATTTGTTATCGCCATGTTATTAATTTTTACATAACGCAGGAAGATATATGCCTCAATTTGATGTATCAAGTTTTGGTACACAGTTATTTTGGCTAACATTGGCTTTTGGAATTCTTTATATTGCAATAAGCAAACTCATTGTGCCTAAAGCTGAAAGTATAATAATAAACCGTAATCGTTATTTAGAAGAAAATATCACTGCTTCTGAAAATGATTACGGTAAAATTGAATCTTTGCGAAAAGAAAAGGAAATGAAACTGCGCAAACTTAATATTGAAATTGAAAAATTGCGCAAGGAAGCTACCGACTCTTTAGATGCCAATTTTGCCTCAAGAACCGCAGAGCTTAACGAAGCTCTATCGAGAAAAACTAAGGAATCCTTTTTAGATGTTCAAAAGTACCTTGCTTCTTTTCATAAGCATGAAAATGAATCCTGTATTGATTTAGCGGCATTTATAATTGAGAAAATTACTAATAAACCTGCTGACTTAAAGATGCTAGAAAAAATTTATAGAGAAAAATAATGCACTTTTTTGATGAAAATTTCTGGATAGCAGTTAGTTTTGTAATTTTTTTGTACTTTGCTTACAAACCTATTAAAAAAGCTATTATTAATTCTTTAGATGCTAAAATTAATGAAATAAAAGAAAAGTTAGCTCAAACTGAAAAAATTAAAGCTGAAACTAAACTTCTCCTTGAAGCAACGCAAAAAGAGATGGAAAACTTTGAGGAATATAAACGCCAAATAATTAATAAGGCAAAAATCAGCACTGAAAAATTGATCGAAAAAAGAACAAAGGAAATGGAAATAGCTTTAACCAGGAAAAGCGAAGATGCCATTAAACTTATTGAAAATGAAAAATCAAAAATAAGCCAGCAGTTAAGAGATGAATTCACCGACACTGTAATTAATTTAGTTCGTAGTTATTTAGCTAAATCAAAAAATAACTCTGTATCGGATGAAGAAATCATTAACAAGTTTATAAAACAAAAGAATTAAAGTCGACAATAATATTTTTGTTAACTATTAATCAAGGAAAATCAGACTAGAAATTTATGGAAAACTGCATTAAGTTTTTGCTTGGCAGTTAGTTATTATAGGTGATCAAACGCCATTTCAAACTAATAAAATAAATTAAATTCTCTATGGAAAGTATAGGTTTATGGCTGGTGTAATATATATTTTAACTAATCCGTTTATGCCTGACATATTTAAAATAGGTAGAACAGAGAGAAATGTGGAAGATAGGATTAAACAACTCAATACTACGAGTATGCCAGCTCCTTTTAGATGTGTTTATGCTGCTGAAGTTAATGACGTTGTAATTGTTGAGAAGAGAATACACAAAATATTTATTGATAAAAGAATAAGAAAAAATAGAGAATTCTTTGAAAAAGTGTCACTTGAACAGCTGATTGAAGCTATTAAACTTGCTGAAATAAGAGAAGTAACACCTAAAAACGATATCTTTAATGAACCATTAGATAAAGAAGTATTAGAAAAATGCAGCGAACTAGAAGAACGTAAGAATAAATGGGCATTTAAAGATTTAAGAATACCCATTAATTCTCTTCTTTATTTTTCTAAGGATGATAGTGTAACAAGTATTGTAGCGGATGAGAACTCAAATAGAGTTATTTTTGAAGGAGTTAATATGTCTTTATCGGCGTCAGCTTTAAAAGCTTTAAATAAGATAGGTTATACTTGGAGTAGTGTAAGAGGGAGTGATTACTGGATGTATGAAGATGAAACACTTACAACAAGACGTTTAGAGTTGGGATAGACATAGTAAACTTCTTAAACCATACAAGTAGGCTCAGAGTATATTTTATTAGTGAAAATGATAAAAGCGTGTAACCTTTTATTTATATGGTGGAGCCAAGGGGAATCGAACCCCTCACCTTTTGAATGCCATTCAAACGCTCTACCAACTGAGCTATGACCCCATTCTTCAGTGACCCATTATAAATAAATATGCTTTATTTGCAATAGAGTTATTGAAGTCTTCGGAATAGTAAATATATAGAGGACATTAAAAACTCTAAGAAGCGATGGAAAATACAATAATACCGGAATTTAATAAGCTAAACAGGACTTTTGCCAGAAGAATAGGTAAAAGATTATCTAACCAAAATAAAGAACTTCTTGCAAATGTCCTACCCAAATATCTTTTCTCTAACGAATTGCTCGCTTTTAGCGGTAAACAAAAAAAATATTTAGAGATTGGTTTTGGTATGGGCGAGCACTTATTTAACCAAGTTGTTTTAAATCCCGCAAATTTATATATTGGAGTAGAGGTTTATTTAAATGGTATAGCGAATTTTCTAAAGCTAGTTGCTAAAAGCCAAAACGATAATTTTTTGATTTGGCCTAATGATTTAGATATGATCTTAAAAGATATACCTAACCGTTCTTTGGAAGGCATTTATGTTTTGTTCCCAGATCCATGGCATAAAAGGAGATATATGAAAAAACGTCTCATAAATAAAGAACGATTAGAACTTTTCAAATTAAAATTGAAAATCGGCGGCTTTATAGCTTTCGCTTCCGACATAGAAGATTATTTTGAAAATGTAAAAAAATTATTTTTAGAAGATAAAGTATTAAACCTCCAAAATACTGACTTTTTGACCCCTCACGAGGGCTATATAACAACAAAATACCACTGGAAATCGATAAGAGAAAATAGAGTAGCCCGCTTTCTTCAGGCTATTCTATCCGAAGAAACCTAGATTTATTTTATAGTATTTATCGGGGATCGAGACTAATTAAAAAGTAACAATAGCGCACTAATTTTTCTATTTTTTTCGAAAGGTAATAATTAAATCAGAGATTAGTGATTCCCTTCAGATTCTAGATGGGGATTCTTTTGGTTGCTTTGCCTTTCCTTTAGCAAATATAGACCCTGTTCCGTGATTAAAACTAATTTTCTAAATTTAATGAGAGGAGAAGTAATTAGGCCTTTTTCGTATTTCGAATTACATACTATTTTAATAGAAATTGTGTTTTAACCCCTGTTCACATTGCTAAAAGTAAATACAAATCCTCTCCATCCACCGTAATATTACAGAATATATCCGCTATAATTACTTTCTTTGGAAGAAATCACTATCCTTATAGAATTATTCTTTAATCAGACTTTTTAAATCTTGAAAAGCAGCTTCCAGATTAATATAGTCTGTGGATCTCAGTACTAAAGAAGTTCCGTGTATACCTTCTCTTGTAAATGGATAACTTCCCATATCAACACCAGGGTATTTATTCTGTAAGGCTTCAAAGTGCGCTGCTATTTTGCTTTCCCCAATCATCACAGTATGAGATAAACTACGTACAACCTTTCCATGCTTTAGAGAAGGAATAATAGAGTTTAGCATAGATTCCATGATATCCGGTACACCTGCTAAACAGTAGACATTTTTGATAGCAAAACCCGGAACTTTAGTCACATCATTTCTTATCAAGGTACTTCCTTCTGGAATGAAAGCCATTTTTTCTCTAGCCTTGTTCATATGCTCACCCCGACTCTGGTAAAATTGTTCTAGAAGTTTATAAATAACTTCGCTGCGAACGTAAGGAACATTAAAGGCTTCAGATACAGCAAGGCTGGTAATGTCATCATGCGTTGGACCGATACCGCCGGTAGTAAAAACATAATCATATTTTTGACTTAAAGCCAGAACAGAGGCTATAATAACTTGTTTTTCATCCGGTACGGTTCTAGCTTCCTTTATTACTACCCCAATTTTTTCAAGGGTTTTTGCAATAGTTTGGGTGTTAGTGTCCAAAGTGCGGCCTGAAAGTATTTCATTACCTATTATTAATATGGCCGCACATGGATTCTGCATAATATAAAGTGAACTAATTTATAGGTTTATATCTATTTTCTATCCCCAAAAAACCTTAGCAAATATAAAAATAAGTTAATAAAATCTAGATACAAGGTAAATGCTCCAAGCACTGCCGTTTTTTGGCCCATTTCTCCGCCGCCTGAATTATAATAAATGGTTTTCAATTTTTGGGTATCCCAAGCAGTTAGTCCCATAAATATAGCTATACCAATAAAGGACGTTGCAAAATCAATAGCAGGGCTTCGTAAGAAAATATTTACAAGCGAAACGACTATTATCCCTATCAATCCCATTATGAGGAAAGAACCCATGGATGTTAGATCGGTTTTTGTAGTGTAGCCATAAAGGCTCATAGCGCCAAATACAGAAGCGCAGATAAAAAATGTTCGAGCCAGAGATTGACCGGTATATACAAGTCCTAAATACGATAACGACATTCCCATAACTGCTGCATAAACCCAGAATAAAGTTTGTGCAGTACTTACCGACATTCTACCAAGACCCATAAAGAAATATATAGCGATTCCCAAAGGGGCAAAAGATATAAGCATTCCAAGGCCAGATGTCGATATAAATTCACCATTTGGGCCAATATTAAACATTAAGCCTGCAAGAGGAGGAAAATTTAAGGTTGAAAAAGCAAATACTCCAGTAACAACAAGGCCCATCGCCATAAAGTTATATATCTTGAGCATGTAATTTCTTAGTCCCTCATCAAAGCCGCCTTTATCTTTAACAAAGGATTTTGTATAATCAATCATAAATCACCTCTAATTAGTAGTTAAGTATCTAATGTTATAATATAGGCTTAATGTATACTTTTTTCAAGCGCATATCTATTTTAGTAACTGCCCCTTTAATTCAATATGCACCCAAGCAACATAGAAAAAGCCATAATAAATCCTACATACACATTAGATTTAAACCTTATTAGACAATTAGCGGGGTCGGTAACGTCTAAGCTTTTTACTTGCCAAAACAACACAAAAAGAGCGATAGCTCCTCCTATTAATCCTAAGTAATTATTAGTTGATAAATTTGCAACTACATAAAGCACCATAAAAATAATGTAAGCACACAGTATAAATAACTTATAATTTTTATCCTTCAAAAAAATTGCTGAGGATTTAACTCCTATAGATTTATCGTCTTTAATATCCATAAACGCATATATACTATCGTAACCAAATGTCCAGAATCCGCAAGCAATATACATTAAGAACGCTCCTACAGAAATATCATCTTTGATTTCTGCATAGCTGATTAAACAACCAAGGTTAAACGTTAATCCTAAAAAAACCTGAGGAAAGTAAGTAAAACGCTTCATTAAGGGATATATAACAATCATACAAAATGCAATTATTCCGATAATTATTGGGATAATTGTGAAATATAAAAGGGTCCACATAGTTAAAAGAAGCAGCAAACCCAAAATGATTAGCGCTAGCTGAGTAGATATAGTGTTATTTGCTAAAGGTCTATTTTTGGTACGCAATACTTGCCTATCAAAATCTCTATCAAAAAAATCGTTGATGACACAACCGGAACTTCTTGCAAGTACACTTCCAACAAAAAGCACTGGTATATAGTATAAATCAATAGGTTCTTCATAAGCTAAGAATAGTCCAAATAATGCAGGGAAAAAAACTAATAAATAACCTACTGGTTTATCGAGACGGAGTAACTCTACTATCGTAGAAAAAATCTTTGGCATTTTTGGTTATTTATAATATATTTCTATTCTAAAATTAAACTAACTTAACAAAGTGTATTATGATGTTATTCCCCAAAAAATACAAGTTCGATGAAAGTGAAAAGAAATGGCAAATTTTTTGGCAAGAAAAGGGTATATATCATTGGAACGAAGCAGAAACAAGAGAAAACAGTTTTATAGTTGATACACCGCCTCCAGGAGTCTCCGGGCAGCTGCATATTGGCCACATATATAGCTACACTCATACAGATTTTATTGTAAGGCACCGCAGAATGAAAGGCATGAATATTTTTTACCCCATGGGTTTTGATGATAATGGTTTACCTACAGAGAGGTTAGTTGAAAAAGAAAAAAATATCCGGGCAAACTCTACAACCAGAAAAGAATTCATTAATATTTGCAACGAGGTTATAGCCAAAGAAGAAGCAAAATTTAGAGCCTTGTTCAACAGGGTGGGATTATCAGTAGATTGGAGCTTAGAATACCAAACTATTAATCCGCTTTCCTGTAAAATCTCTCAAATGTCTTTTTTAGATCTAATTGAAAAAGGAGAAATTTACCGTGACTCGCAGCCGATGTTATGGGATCCTGTGGATCAAACAGCCCTTGCCCAAGCTGAAATCGAAGATCGTGAAAAAAACACTTTCATGAATGATATTTTATTTTCCTTAGAAAATGGGGATAAAATAACAATTGCTACTACCCGGCCAGAATTACTACCGGCTTGTGTCTCTATTTTTTTTCATCCTGAGGATAAAAGATACAATTACTTAGAAGGTAAATTTGCTTTCTCTCCTTTATTTAACGTTAAAGTTCCTTTACTTGCGGATGATATGGTGGATCCTGAGAAAGGAACAGGTTTGGTAATGTGCTGTACATTCGGCGATCAAACAGATATTGCATGGTGGAGAAAGCATAAGCTACCAACTAAGATTATTTTAAGTAAACAAGGAAGAATAGAAAACATAAAATTTGATAATAACTGTACTAACAAGTTAAAAGCTGAAGAAATCGCTGCTCAACTTACCGGTCTTACCGTTACTGCAGCACGCAGCAAGATCATTGAATTGCTAAAGGAAGAAGGCGTTCTTGTAAATCAGGTATCCAAACTTCAAACAGTAAAATGTGCAGAAAGGTCCGGTGCACCTCTTGAAATTCTTACTACGCCTCAATGGTTTATAAAAACTATTATTCATAAGGAAGCTCTGTTAAAAAAGTCTGCAGAGTTAAATTGGTACCCGAAATTTATGAAAATCAAGCTGGATAGATGGATAGAGGGAATAGGAATGGATTGGTGTATTTCACGCCAGCGGTACTTTGGCGTTCCTTTTCCAGTTTGGTATTCCAAGCGTGCCGGAGAAGAAGGCAAACCAATATTTGCAAAAATTCACCAGTTGCCTGTTGATCCACTCGTTGACTTACCAGAAGGGTATAGCAAGGATGAAATAATACCAGATTATGATGTTATGGACACCTGGGCTACGAGTTCTGTTTCACCTCAATTAAACTCACATGGTATCTCAAATAATTACATGATAGATGAGCCACGGCACAAAAAATTATTCCCTGCAGATCTGCGGCCTCAAGCACATGAAATCCTAAGGACTTGGGCCTTTTATACCATGCTTAAGGCTTACTTACATGAAAATACTCTCCCTTGGAAGGATATAATGGTTAGCGGTTGGTGTCTGGCCGAAGACAAAAGTAAAATGTCTAAATCCAAAGGAAATGTTCTTATACCAGAAATATTATTAGATGCGCATGGTTCAGATGTTATAAGATACTGGTGCGCTAGCTCAAGACTAGGAACAGATACTGCTTATTCTGAAGACGTTATTAGTGGCGGCAAAAGATTAATAAACAAACTTTGGAATGCAGCTAAATTTGCGAGTACTCATTTCGGCAAAATACCTGAGATCGATAAAGCTCTTTCTCTTTGTGAGCTAAAGCATAAAATTACTAGAGATTTTGATAAATACTTAATCAATAAACTAATAGATTTAGTAGACTTTGCTGATGAGGAATTAACGAATTATGAATATGCAACCGCAATAGATAAAACTGAAAAATTTTTCTGGTCGCTGTTTTGTGATAATTACTTGGAAATAACAAAAACTAGAGCTTATAATGAGAAAGGGGAAGATGATGAAGGAGCATTAAGCACACATTTAACTTTATATCATACCTTAAAAACCTTACTACAATTATTTGCTCCTGTTATTCCACATATTACCGAAGAGTTATTTCATATACTTTACGCAAAAAATAATTCAGAAAGTATTCATATGAGAGGCTCCTGGCCTAATGTTAAAGAAGCTAAATTTACTGATATAGATGAAACTGAATCAGAAGATTTGCTTGAAATTCTGGAATTAGTTAGAAAGGTTAAAGCACAAGATAATTTATCAATTAAAGTGCCAATAAGTTATATAGAGATTGTAGGAACCAAGCTACCGGATAATTTAACATCAGATCTAAAAAACGTAACTGCTGCAAAAGAAATTGTATATGTAGAACAACTAAACTCAAAAAATCAGGGCTTAAAAGGAAAGAATCTACAAATTAATGTTGTATACTAGAAAGAATAATTAACGACTTACTATTTTTATTGGGAAGTAAAACTAAAGCAGCCATTATAATATGGCCCCTTTATTATATGATATGACAAAGATATTTATTCAATAAAAATTAGTCAACTGGCTCTTAGGGAATATGATCAATTACATGTTTTAAGAAAAAGTGAGTTAGCAATAAAAAATAAATGGTAATACTTCCATCTTGCAAATATCCAGATTAGCGAACAATATGTTAAATAAGAATACAAATGAGTTTATCATGAATATCGGCTGTTTTTTTATTAGGGATTATAATCTGCTATCACTTCTTGTAATTAAAATTAAGTAACTACTTCCGACAAAATCCTATGTAGAGCATACTCTAAAATCACCGCTGTTTGGCTTTATCATGCGCATAAAGATAATTGTTCCTCTATTTCAGGAGCAATAATTACTTTAGTTGTATTGATAAAATGGTTTGCTGTTTTAACACCAGATTTTTTTAAATACGGATAACCGTATTGGTAACCACTTTTAATACTCTGATTGTATCCCTGTTACCATAGTGATTGATTACTATTTCTACTATCTGAATACTTTAAATTCAGACTTAGATGCATTATGGATATATTCCAGCTAAAAATATCGATTATATTGATAGTACCGGTATCGTGGTTGTTTTGAGGTTAAATACTCCAGCCTTTACTACTTCTTCTGTTTTGTTTAAATATATACTTAACACCTAGTTTATATCCCTTTAAAAAAAAACTTCCTTTACTGTTATTTTTAAACAATTCTAAAAAACGAAGGCATCGCTCTTAAATTCAGGCTAGGGCAATTCTCTGGGTATTCTATTACTTAGTATTTTTAGTTATTCTATTCGTAATTTCCCTTAAGTTCTAGTTATTGCCAGTTTGTTATTAATATATTAAGATAAGGAGCTATTTAACTAAGTAAATCTTAATTCTAATATAATGGCAGAAGTTAAAAAAATTATTGTTTCTATTACCGGCGCTTCAGGCGCAATTTATGGTATAAGATTACTTGAAATATTAAAGAAATGTGAGATAGAAACACATTTAATTATTTCAAGGTCAGCAAATTTAACTATTGTAACTGAAACCTCCTTTTCAATATATGATATTAAAAAGCTTGCTAACTATGTTTATCATCCCAGTGATATAGCAGCTAAAATTTCTAGTGGCTCATTTAAAGTAAATGGTATGATTATAGCTCCCTGTAGCATGAAAACATTATCAGCAATAGCCACAGGACTAGAAAATGACCTTATTATGCGGTCTGCAAGTGTTATTATCAAGGAACAAAAAAAATTAGCATTAATGGTTAGAGAGACGCCTTTTAGTGCAATCCACTTGGAAAGTATGCTTAAACTTGCTAGAATAGGTGTGGCTATATGCCCTCCTGTTCCAGCATTTTACAACAACCCTACTACCTTGGATGATATAATTAATCATTCAGTAACTAGAATACTAGATTTATTTAATATAGAAACAAACCTTATTGAAAGATGGCAAGGACTATCTCGTCAAAATTAACATTACAAATCTAATAATATTCTAGCCTTTTATAGTTTGAACTCCAATTATTATATAACTAACGCTGCATTTGCCCTTTTTGAATTGGTTTAGCTATTTTTGCACTTTCACTCTCACCGACAGTAACACTCATTTTTGTGCTAGCTACTCCGCTGGCAATTTCTTGAGCAGATTTTTTAAGAGTAATCCCTTGAGTATATTTTAAACAAGCACCACCAATCTTTCCAAGGCCAATTTTTTTACAGAATTCCCCGAAGCCTTTTATTAGCTGCTCGCTTTTTCTTGATTTACTTTCAGTATCTAAGGCTTCTGCCGTTTGTTTAGCCATATCTTTGCGAACTGAATCTTGATCGATGCCGCCATCCCATTTATCCAAGATTCTGGGGTCTTTAGATAGGGCTTTATTTAAATCATTATATAAAGCTTCAACGTCATCTGCGGTAAATTGCTTTCCTTTACGATTTTTAGTAAAGTCATCTATTATTGGCACTAATACTTCTTTAACTTAGGCTTGTAGCTCTTACGGTGTTAAAGAATTTGAGGTAGGATTTGGGTCTGGAATACGCATAAATTCCTCCATTAAGAAAATAAGATATATATATATGATATTCTAGTATAGGAAGGATCAAGTTAAGTATTTAATTTTAATAATTTAATT
>CAIKLL010000165.1 GCA_903828265.1 uncultured Rickettsiales bacterium | reverse complement strand
TTGTTGGAAAAGTACTTCTACTCAATAGTAGAAGCAACTCGTTGGCAGCCTACTCTACTGGATGTCGAGAACAAAAGCTTTATATCCGGAAACCAAAGATTTTATGGCTTATCAAGGGAATGTGCTATTTTGGACCGGAGTATGTACATTAGTCTTTGCTTTTATCGGTAATGCCATAGTTAGGCTTTTTGGTTGGTTTTGGGGAGCAGCCTTAACTCCAATAGTAACTCTAATTGCGGGCGGAATGTTTTTCGGATTTGTATTATTAGAAGAATACCTAAATCCAATATTTGCCACGTTGTTACATTTATCGCCTTTAATTGTTATCGTATTTATCGGGGGTTTGCAAAATGTACTTGGGAAAGGCATCAAATATTCCCTTTTCGATGCTACTAAAGAGATGGTATATATACCTCTTGATAAAGAAATGAAAACTAAAGGTAAAGCAGCAGTAGATATACTTGGAGCAAAGCTAGGTAAATCAATCGGAGCCTCAGTACAATTTATCACTTTTTCCATTTTTCCAGCAGCCCATCACGAAGATATAGCGGGATTTTTAGCTGCTGTATTTGTTATTGTATGCTTAGTATGGATTTATGGGGTGGTATTACTAAATAGAGATTATAAAAAAGTTCTAAAAGCATCAACCATATAAAAACTACTGTTGGCATTTAATGATATTATGGCGACGTTACTTTCTTTTATGCTAGAATTGCAGAAAACGGTTAACAGCAGGAGAGGTGTAGAATGTCAGAGATTACCCCAATTACAGTAGCATATGGTGACGGAATAGGTCCTGAAATTATGCAAGCGGTATTGCATATTTTGAGGAAAGCTGAAGCACAAATTCGAGTTGAAGTAGTTGAAGTAGGTGAAAAATTATATAATAAAAATTATACATCGGGAATTGCGCCTGACACCTGGGAATCTATAGAGCGGACAAAAATTTTACTTAAAGCCCCAATTACAACTCCGCAAGGGGGAGGATATAAGAGCCTTAATGTAACTATGAGGAAAACTCTGGGGCTGTATGCTAACGTTAGACCTTCAATATCTTATTATCCCTTTGTTAGTACTTTGCATCCAAACCTTGATGTGGTGATAATAAGAGAAAACGAAGAAGACCTGTATGCAGGTATTGAATATAGGCATACTCATAATGTAAGAGAATCGGTAAAATTAATTAGTAGAACTGGATGTGAAAAAATAGTCAGATATGCTTTTGAATACGCCGTAAAAAATAATCGTAAAAAGGTTACCTGTTTTAGTAAAGATAATATTATGAAATTCTCTGATGGTATTTTTCATCAGGTTTTTACTGAAATTGCTAAGGAATACCCAACTATCGCTAATGAGCATTATATCGTCGATATAGGAACCGCCAGGCTTGCCACTAAACCAGAAATTTTTGATGTAATAGTAACTTCTAACCTTTTTGGTGATATTATTTCTGACGTTACAGCAGAAATTTCAGGATCTGTAGGGCTTGCAGGATCAGCAAATATCGGCAAGGATTTTGCTTTATTTGAAGCAATTCATGGATCAGCTCCCGATATAGCAGGCAAAAATATTGCCAACCCATCTGGTTTACTTAATGGAGCAATTATGATGCTGGTCCATATCGGACAGGGAGAAATAGCAGCTTTAATCGAAAATGCGTGGAAGAAAACCCTTGAAGATGGAGTCCATACCGCTGATATTTACAATACAGAAACATCTACTAAGAAAGTCGGAACTAAAGAATTTGCAGAGGAAGTGGTAAAGAGGTTAGGGCACAACCCTTCCAAATTGACGGTAGCAGCTTATAGTTCATCCACAGGACAAGAATCTAAAAGCTTGGGGTATGAAATTAATACTAATGAGAAAAAAACTTTGGTGGGCGTGGATATTTTTATCGATATGAATGTAAATTCCGCTCATGATGTTGCTGCCAAGGTAAACCCCGTAGATGCAGGCCCTATGGTACTTAGAACTATTTCTTCTAAAGGGTTAAAGCTTTGGCCGCGTGAAGAGAGTTTCTTTATGAACTCTGATCATTGGTGTTGTAGGTTTATGCCTGATTCAGGGGAGATAACCCACCAGGATATTACTAATTTGCTTGGTAAACTAGCTAATGCTAAAATTGATTTTATCAAAGTAGAAAATTTATATAATTTTGACGGTAAGCCAGGTTATTCTTTAGCTCAAGGGGAATAGTTATAATTTAAACTAGATATAATATTTAATTAATGCTAGAATGTTCTTTTTGAGTTTATTATAGCTCCTATAATTTCAAAATGGCAATATTTAGTCTAGTATTTTTTAAAGTTCTTTCATCTCTGTTAAGTGTAGTTATAGGGTATTTGTCAGGTAGGTTTTCGGATGTCGAAAAAGATAGTGTAGCTTCGTTATTATTTTATTTTGTAGCTCCAATTGTCTTTTTTGCAATTCCAACCAGTACTAAACTTACCTTTAGTTCTCTAGGAATCACGGGCATCACTTTTATCATATGTAGTTTTTTAGGCTTTTTTAGTTATTGGTTATATGGAAAAATATGGCAGGATAGCCATAGAAATATTTTAGCTTTTTCTGCAGGAACAGGTAATAGTGGATATGTAGTTTTACCTGTAGCAACTAGTATATTTAATGATAATACCCTTAGTATATATGTCCTTGGGCTAATTGGGATTGCAATTTATGATGCTTCTATTGGTTGTTATTTTTGTGCACGAAGCGTAAGTACCTTTAAAGAGAGTATGCTTAAGATTGCTAGATTGCCCTTGCTTAATGCTTTCTTTTTAGGATGTACTTTGAGTTTATTAGGTTTCCAATTGCCTAGTTTTTTTCAGGAATTTGTATCCAATATGAAAGGAGCTTATTCGATTCTTGGTATGGTTATGATTGGCCTTGCTCTTTCTCAAATCAAAAAATTTGAACTAGATTTAAAATTTACTGCCGCAGCTTTTTCCAGTAAGTTCTTATTCTATCCGATTACATTTAATATTTTTATTATCTTTGATAGATTTTTTCTAGGATGGTATAACAATGAATATTATAATGCGTTACAATTACTCTGTGTTGCTCCTCTTGCTACTAATACAATTGTTCTTGCATCACTTTATAAAATATATCCAGAAAAGGTTGCAACTGCAGTGTTGCTCTCTTTAATTTTTGTACTTATATATATGCCGGTTATGGCTTTAATCTTTTTACAAGATGTTACACCGCCTATTACTCCTGTATGACTAAAATGCGCAGAACTTTAGATTCATAGGGCAATAATATTTCTTAGCAATAAAATGCGGTAGAACCATATAGTTACTGAAGTTCGTATAAATAAATCCAAACCGTTTTTTAAAATTGTTTATATTGATACACCTAACTCATCTAATCATTACTAAAATAAGTTATTAGAAACATGTTAAACAATTACAAAGGGGACAGTTGCTGCTACAATAAATAACATTGCATTATTAAATAAACTTTTTTAGAACCTATTTCCTCAGCTGTTTCTGAAGAACTTATAAAAGAATCTATTGAAGAAATGCGCAAACTAATGCTTTCTTTAAAAGTTATAGGTGTATTTGACATTTTTATCCCTCAAGAATGGTTAAATATTCAAGATAGCAAACAATGGGGAAGGGTAACTTGTGTTTTGTTATATTTAGAGAAATACCCAGATATCATAAATAGTGAAATTAAATCACGAATAAAAGCAATAGAGAAAGCTTCCCCTCCTTTAGTTATTACCAACATTATAAATGAGCTGAAGAAGCATCTGAACTAAATCAGTTTCTTGATACTAGCAATTTGAAACCTGCTATAGAGAACTTATTATTAAGTTAAAAATAAAAAGTATCTATCCTAAAAAGAATAGTCTAAATTCTAAAACGAATAATCTAAGGCGTTATAAATGTTTAAAACATTTTATAACACTAAGAAATGTTCAAATTTTAAAGACTTAGAAGGAGCATTTTTTTCTACACAAGAATTTTTATTAAATATAATTTACTAGGTAACCGTTTTAGCAGAAGAACCTTTGCAACCGAATTAAGCTTTAGTGGGTGAGAATGTTGTAATTCGCGTTTATCTACTCCTGTGCTTAAAAGTAACTGCCCTTGAATTGTTTAACCTAACAGTTGATTTTTTATATTAAGTACTGCGTGCGGGTAAGCAGTACTTAGGGTTTATATCTAAAATTAGCAACTTATCTTGATATGTTTTTCCAGATTTTCTTTTTTGCCGTATAGAAAAATACAGTAAAAACTAAAAGGAAAATCATAACTTTTAGGCCCATGGACTTTCTATGCTCCATCTCTGGTTCCGCCGCCCATTGCAGGAACACAACCACGTCTTTTGCCATTTGTTCTACGGTAGCAGGAGTGCCATCAGAAAAAGTGACCTGTCCTTCAGTCAGCGGTGGCGGCATAGCTATTTGCCCGCCTTCAAAATATGGATTATAATATAGACCTGGCATCAATTTAACGTCAGCCGGCGCATCTTGATAACCAGATAATAGCGAAAATACATAATTTGGCCCATCCTGTCTTGCTTTTATTATAAGAGATAGGTCTACCGGATATGCACCATTATTAGCAGCTCTTGCTGCTTCTTCATTTGGATAAGGCGAGACAAACCTATCAGATGGTAGAGCAGGTCTATCAAACATTTCACCTTCAGCATTTGGCCCATCCTTAACTGTATACTTTTGAGCAAGCTGTTTTATTTCTGCTTCTGAAAAACCTATATCCTTTAGGTTTCTGTAGTATAAATTATGATTACTATGACAAGTTGAACAGACTTCAAGATAAACTTGAGCTCCTCGCTGAGCGGCTTGCCTATCAAAAGTTCCGAATATCCCTTCAAACGGCCAAACTAACTGTAAAGGCTTCTTTGCCGTAGCATCAGCAATTGCGCCAAAACTGCTAAATAATATTAACAAAGGAATAATAACTCTATTATACATAATCTGTTCTTTTTTATCTTTACCTAAATAACGTTATTATTCTGCTGATTCCTTTGGGAGCGGCAGAGGTTTTTCAATTTTAGCAATCAAAGGTACTAAAACAAGAAAATGGAAAAAATAATAACTAGCTGCAATTCTGCTAACTTTTAGGTAAGGCTCTTCTGCAGGTTTCCCTCCTACATAACCAAGGACTAAACAATCAATTACAAATACCCAAAATGCCCATTTATAAAGTGGTCTATAGTTAGCGCTTCTTACCGGTGATTTATCTATCCATGGTAGAAAAAATAAAATCAGAATGCTACTGAACATTAATACTACGCCTCCAAGTTTTGATGGTACAGCTCGAAGGATTGCATAAAATGGTAGGAAATACCATTCAGGAACGATATGAGCGGGAGTGACTAAAGGATTAGCGGGTATATAATTGTCTGGGTGACCTAGGAGATTTGGTTTGTAAAATATAAAATAAGCAAATATCAGTAGGTAAATTCCAAAACCAAAAAAATCCTTTACTGTATAATAAGGATGAAAAGGAATCATATCTTTTTCTTTTAGTTTTACTCCTGTAGGGTTATTAGACCCATGAGTATGTAATGACCAAAGATGAAGAATAACGAGACCAACAATAATAAAGGGTAATAAGAAATGCAATGAGTAAAACCTGTTTAAAGTAGGGTTGGCAACTGAAAATCCACCCCATAGCCATGTAACAATGCTTTTACCAATAAGCGGTATAGCGGAGAACAAATTAGTGATCACTGTTGCTCCCCAATAGCTCATCTGTCCCCAAGGTAGAACATATCCCATGAAAGCCGTGGCCATCATAGTAAGGAAAATAATTAAGCCTATTTGCCACAGTAATTCCCGTGGAGTTTTATAGGAGCCGTAATATAAGCCGCGGAATATATGCAAATAAACTGCAACAAAGAACATTGATGCCCCAACCGCATGCATATATCTAATTAGCCATCCGTAATTAACATTCCGCATGATTTTTTCTACACTATCAAAAGCGTGATCGACATGTGGGGTATAGTGCATTGATAATACTAAACCAGTTATTATTTGGATAACAAGTGCAACTCCGGCAATTGAACCTAAATTCCACATATAATTTAGGTTTTTAGGCGTTTTATAAACGGCAAAGTGGGATAAAAATGAAAAAATCGGCAATCGGTAGTTTATCCAAGCAATAACACCTTCAGTTTTAGCTGTATCTTGAACTTCATTGTCCTTCATAACTATCCGATCCTAACTTTGGTATCTGAAATAAACTCATAAGGAGGAATTGCAAGGTTTAGTGGTGCTGGGCCTTTTCTTATCCTTCCTGAAGTATCATAATGGGAACCATGGCACGGGCAAAACCAGCCCAGATAATCACCTTTATTTGCTAGTGGTACACATCCAAGGTGCGTACATATACCGATTGTTATAAGCCACTTATCATGACCTGCTTTAACTCTTGCACTATCTTCCTGGGGATCAACAAGTGCAGACAAAGGTGTTTCTCTAGCTTCTTTTATCTCTTCTTCAGTCCTATTTCTAATAAACACAGGCTTACCTCGCCACTTGACGGTCATAGTGTGTCCCGGTTCAATCGATGAAATATCGACCTCGATTGAAGAAAGAGCTAATACATCTGCGGACGGATTTAATGAATCAACAAGCGGCCAGGCCGTACAAGCAACGCCAACTGCTGCAAGACTACTGGCAGTAAGGGTTACAAAATCTCTTCTTGTAGTTTTGTTTGAACTTTCCGAAAAATTATCGTCTGACATAAATGTTCTACTTACAATCACTATTATACATTCTTGGCATTATATAAATATGAATTTATTATATCAATAAATTAAATCAAATTTTATTTGGAGTTATTCATCATAAGGATTCGGTTTATTTGAATTTATCGGATCTATGATTTTTTTCATTCCTTCTTCTAGTTTAGATTCTTCCTCGCTTGGTACGTATACCGGAGGATCTTGTAAGCAAGCCCAAAAATCACCAAAATGAGCTATCTTAGGGATACAATATTGAGCCACAGATTTTGTTTGAATGAGTGCGTCGAATACTACGTCTTCAGCTTTTTTAAGTATGCCTGAATCACTTAGGCCTTTAAAAACCCAGTATGCAACAACAATGCCGGTGACAAAAATAGTAACAAACCATTTACTTAAGATACCGTAAACAAAAACTGTAAACGGGCTTTTAAACAGCATTTTAAATTTTCCTATAAATGAGTCGAACATAACTTAAATCCTATTAAGTTAAATATTATATTAATTACTTAAACTGTTGCCTCCAGTGTAAACTGAATTATTAGTAGAAGAAAAGATATTTTCTTCTACTAGCAAACATTTATGTTTATATGTTGTAAATATTTTCAATTAAGTAGCTGGATAGATAAATAGAAATAGGTATGATAATACAGTTTACTCCGATCAGTATAAGTAGAAGAGAAAAGTTGCTATTATCACTTTGTATAATTATCCCTGAAAGTATAATACTCGGTATAATTAAAGGCAGAAGCAAAGTTGAAAGGAAATTGGTATTTGAACGGAAATAACACTGGATTGATGAAATTAAAATCACTACCCCACAGCTTGTGGCCATTAATAATAGGCCGGTAATAATTACCAAGTTTAGCTGAAATGCTTCTATATTAAATAAAAAGCATGAGATTGGTATGTTTAATACAAAAGCTACACTTCCACAAATAAATAACCCTAAGTACTTAGCTAAAATTATTTGAATAGGTTTAAATGAAGTAAGTAATATTTCTAATGTACCGTCTTCAAGTTCTGTTCTTAAAAAATTAGCAGCAATACCAATTAAAGAAAGTGGTATAGAAATGACCGCAAAAATAATCCCTAAATTAGCAATTTTATCATGTGAACTTACAATAGTTATGCTACCGCTACAAAATACGAAAAAGATAAAAAAATACTTGGTTAAGTTGCATATTTTGTTTTGCAGTAAAAATTCATGTTTTATAAAGTGTACCATTAAAAATTAGAATTTAATATTTGGATATGGTTTTTATTAATAGCAGGATTGCATCCTAACATAGCCTCTTAAACGCCAGTTTAGGATAAAAGGGGATAAGAATTGGTTAAATCATCAAGTTTTAAGGAGGATTTTTTAATAGCATAACCAGTAAGACAAGCTAAGACATGCACAAGAAAATTAACAGGCGACCTGTGCCTTGAATGTTC
>CAIKLL010000164.1 GCA_903828265.1 uncultured Rickettsiales bacterium | reverse complement strand
CCCAAGGGTTTGGCTGTTCGCCAATTAAAGTGGTACGCGAGCTGGGTTCAGAACGTCGTGAGACAGTTCGGTCCCTATCTGCCGTGGGTGTAAGGAAAATTGAGAGGATCTGACTTTAGTACGGGAGGACCAAGTTGGATATACCTCTGGTGTATCAGTTGTTCCGCCAGGAGCAATGCTGAGTAGCTAAGTATAGAAGGGATAACCGCTGAAAGCATCTAAGCGGGAAACCCACCTCAAAACTAATTTTCCCCATAGTGCCGTGATAGACTATCACGTTGATAGGCTGGAAGTGTAAGTAAAGTAATTTATTAAGCTGACCAGTACTAATAGCACAATTGAATTTTGCTAATTACATAGTGCGTATATAGTGTAATTTTTGTTTGTGGAATTCCTCTAAGGAGTAAAAAATAATATCTTATTTAAAAGCCTAGTTTGTTGGTGTGGCAATCATAGAGAAGATGAAACACTTGATACCATTCCGAACTCATAAGTGAAAAGCTTCTTCGCCGATGGTACTTTGTCTTAAGACATGGGAGAGTAGGTCGTTGCCATTCCTATTAACTAGGCTTTTTTTAGTTACGAAAGAAAAAATTATCATATGTCAAATTTTTTGATTGAATACTCTGATTGTATAATGCCTGGTTTACAAAAAACTGCGCAGCAGTGGATGGTTGATTATGAATCTAATTATGCTCTAGTTTGCAGCTATAAAGAGTTTTCTGTTGTTGCAAAAGATAAGGATAAACAGATTATAGCAATATTGCTTGGGTATACTGAATTTGATGAAATTCATATTGAAGATATATGTGTAAAATTAGGATATCGAAACAAGGGCTTAGGTAGTATGTTATTAAGAGAAATTGAAGATAGGTTCACTAACAAAGGATATAGTAATATTAATTTGATAACAAATCAATTTCAAGCAGCTGAGTTTTATAAAAAATGTGGATTTGAAGTAGAATTTATACGTGAAAATAAGGAAAATCCAAAATTAACAAAAACATTTTTTATTAAATATTTAAAATAACTACAATGAGTTAAACATAAAACGATTCAAAATGAGAGACTGTGTCATAATCAAATTTTCATTATTATACTAATTTTAAATATAATGTAAGATTTGGAAATGCAGTGTTGCCTCGAGTGGCGTTATTAAGATATCTAAAGAGTTTGGATAGTCAATTATAGAGATAATTTTGTGACGGTGCATCGCCGCCAGTGTTGCATTAACAAAATTCAATAATGGGTATACAATCATAAGCACAAAGGATATTAAGACTTTAAATACTTTACATGATTGTCGACTATTTGCATAAAATTCTTACTTTGCTAAAAATTCCTACAGTTCAAGCTCCTAAAAATGGTAACCACTATAATATTGGAGTTGCTGGGTCCATTTATTATTCCTTTAAGTATTCAAATTCCTTCATAGCTGGATGTAAATGACTTCCAACTGCAAAAATTCTTAATACTATTAGGGAGGTTTCATGTTATATGGTGCTATTTCTGCATTTTTAAATAATATTATCGAGGATATGTATGATGAGAAACCTTTTTTATAGGTCTATAAAATGATGGTAGTTGCTTTATTTTACTAATGGATTTGTACTATTAATAGTTTAACTAGAGAAGCATCTCATGCATGTAAATGCTGAGATAAAGAGTATGGTTATAATTTTATACAAACATTGCCTACAGAGAGATTGCATTTTTCGCAGGATCTTTTATGAAAGAGTATTTTATCCGAGTAACTGCCTTATAATAAATATTATAGTAGGAATAGTTCAAGGTACTGTAAAATATATATAT
>CAIKLL010000163.1 GCA_903828265.1 uncultured Rickettsiales bacterium | reverse complement strand
TTTTGTAAAATTTTCTGCGTGTTACTGGGAGGCGTTCTTATAGTAATTATATCTAGTCTCTCCGTCAAAACCCTCCACTCCTGAATTATAAGGGTTTTTATGTCATAAATGGCTTATGAAATCCATAAGAAAATGGTATAATTAGCGCATAAAGCTTATGGATTTTAAAGTATATGCCTATAAAAAATATTAGTTTTTCTCAAAAACAAGAAAGATTATTTGACGAAAAGTTATCTATAAAACTAAATCCTAAAAACAAATTATATAAACTAAGGGAATTGGTAAATTGGTCTGAACTAGAAGCTAAAGCATTGCTTAAGATTGAAATCAAGCAATTCGGTAGAAATAAGAAGGATCATAGAGTAATGCTAGGACTATCAATGCTACAAGCCATGTATAACGGTTCTGATTCGTTTACAGAAGAAGAACTAAAGGAAAATATATATTGGCAATATTTTTGCGGCTATGAATATATGCAACAAGATATTGACGTATCGGAGGCGACTATACGTAGATTCCGCAATGCTCTTGGAGAAGAAGGGTATAATGAGATTCTAAAAGAGCTTTTGCGTATAGGACTGAAGGTCGGAGCACTCAAAAAAAAAGACTTGGAATCGGCGATTATAGATACGACTGTACAGATTAAGAATATCAAACATCCACATGACGTACATTTAATGGAGAGCGCAAGAGCAAAAGTAGTAGATCTTTGTAAAAGACTCGGTATTTCGCTTAACGAGACATATGCCAAGACTTTTAAATATAAGACGATCAAGCTTTGGAAGTACAAGGAAGATAGTAAGGCAAGGCAACGTAGAAAAATAATGATAAGCTTAAAAATCCGCTTAGGTAGGTTGATCCGTATATGCCGGAGAGGTATAGAAGAATCAAAATTAGAACTATCTGCTGAGGACAGCGCCATTTTAACGAGAGTTAAAAATATTCATGCCCAGTCTGTACTTAAGAAAAAGGACAAGGATATTTATAAAAAAGAGCACAAGATAATTTATAGCTTTCATGCTCCGGAGGTAGAGTGTATCGGCAAGGGTAAAATGAATAAACCTTACGAATTTGGTAACAAAGTCGGGATTGCAGTAAGCGGTCGAGGCAACTTTGTTCTTGGAGTTAAATCTTTTCACGGTAACCCCTACGACGGGCATACTTTAGATCAAACGGTATCGGAGCTGCGCAAGCTAAGTCCGGAGACTAGCAAAATTTTTGTAGATCTTGGTTACACCGGTCATAACTTCAAAGAAAAAGGCAAGGTTTTTACCGCCAAGACCAAGAAAGCTTTATCAATCGATGACAAAAAGATGCAAAAGCGGAGAAGTGCAATTGAACCAATAATAGGTCATCTAAAGAATTTTGGTCGTATGGGCAGAAACTATCTTAAGGGAATAATTGGAGATATCGTTAATCCTCTTATCTCCGCCGTTGGCTTGAATTTGCGTAGAATCACTAATATTCTCAAAGAATCCACCGCATAATAATGTTCCGAAAATCCTAATAATTTAAGCAATTAGCCTTGCTCAAGGGAGAATCATGAGTAAATTGTGAGTTTTTGCCATCATAGAACCTAAATTTTATTTTTTTGGTAAAAAATCCCCCCCAAAAATAAAAATGCGATGATTGACTTTTAAAATTCTTAAAACTATATCAAAAATTTAGAATTTTGACGGAGAGACTTTTTACTATTACCGGGCTATCCCTTTAAGATAGCCTAGGGAGTATAGATAAAGCGTTATCAATAATCCTGTTAGCATCAT
>CAIKLL010000162.1 GCA_903828265.1 uncultured Rickettsiales bacterium | reverse complement strand
TTCCTCAATTATCATGTTTTTTAATTCTAACCTTACCTTCTTGCCTGGCATATAGTGTCTCCTACTTTTTCAATTGTAAAAAAAAGAGTAGTTTATCCCAGCTTCCTAATATTCTCTAGACCACCTTCACCGTGGCATTACGATTATTTAAAGAGTCTAAGACTTTTATATACGTCCAGAGATTAAGGTTATTACCGATACGGCTACCAAGGTATACAGAAGTTTCATAATAATTCTGAATTGCCCAAGAAAAAAAGAGCTAAAAATCCTTTGACCAAGGATGATAAGCAGAATAACCGAAAACTAGCAAGCCAAAGGGCTTTGAATAAAATATGTTATAAGTATGTTAAAATGCTTCAAGATAATAGCTGACAGATACCGCAATAGAAGAAAAAGATTTGGACTTAGGTTTAACCTAATAGCCGCAATCTATAACCGAGAGCTAAAATCTTGAGTTTCGAAAGAGGTCTCATTTTTTACTTGATAAATATTAGCAGAAACGGTACTTACAACTTTTTTAGATAATCCACCATAATAGGTATGCAATACATTATCGCTAATAGGCAAAGTGAGGAATATCGTTTACCATTATGTTTGGGTAGATATAAAAAATCCTGGTGATCAGAGATCAGCGTTTGCGCTTGCCCAACCAACCTGGAATGGACCTGCTTTTGGACTTGTTGCTGCTTAAAATTTAAGAATAATAAACTTCTTTATGCTAATAATTAACCTGACGGTACTGTTTCTTTTTTTATTAAAACGTTTGCTGTTAGTGTTTCACCGCATAAAGTAGCTTTTGAAAATTCTAGCTTAAAACCATCATAATAAATATACGCCTTAGGATAATCGTAACCATCCAACATTCTGATCTTATCATAAACATCTCTTATATTACTACACTTGGTTATTTCATTCTCGGAGGATGTCCTTCTCTTAAAATAAACAGGTTCTCCAACCTGAGGCTTAGGTTGTGGTTGGAATTGAATAATTTTAATAATCAGAGTATCTATAATATTCGCAATACGATTAAATATTTCTTCAATAGTTCCGCTTAAAGATACTTGTATAGAGTCATAAATTGGCCCTCCATCTAAGACATCTGTCATTCGTAAAGCGCATACTGGCGCGGCATCTATTTTTCTTGCAATCAAATTTTGAATTGGACTACCACCACGCCCAAATGGTAATGGCGCAGTATGAAAAACCACACACTCATATTTTTCAAATATTTCTGGCTGTACTATCCAGTTCCAATGAGGAAAAAAAACAAATCGAGGCTTTATTCTGTCAAGAAAATCAACCGTTAATTCCTCTTTTGATGTTATGTGAATAATATCAAAAGCCTTGTATTCGTCAGACCTTTGGTACTGGTTAAACCAACGTTTTGATGATGCGACAACATACTTGGTCATCTTTCAACCTTCCTAATTATTTGAAATGCTTCAGCTAAAACAACTCCCACCTGGTTACCTCTATATTTCGCAAGGTTTTGTACCCCCGCCAAAGACCTTGTATGTGGAGCAGATCTCATTTCCGAACTATACTCCTTAAGCGCACGGAGCTTTGCATCCCAAGTTTTTTCTATCGATACATAAAGATTTGGATAAAAAGACGCCGTTACATCTTTATGCCCATAATCTGTAGCTGAAGGTATTTCAAAAGTTCTAATCTCTTTCCATACCTCATATGGTTGTGGCCTAAACGCAGTGAATGTTGCTTGAGCGACGATGCGATGATCAATATTAAGATCTGCCATACTGTGTGTATAAACGATTGTAGGTTTAATTTGATCTTTTACACTTTCAATCACTTTGGTAACTGATAACATAGATATTGTGTCCATTTCATTGTCAGGAAAATTACCTTCAACTAACCAAGTTAATCCTAAAATATTCGCCGCCCGTAGTGCCGCTTCTCTTCTTTGTTGGATGCTTTCATATAGCTTTCCTTCCCTTGAACCAACACCATTAGTCATGGACATTCCATATACTATATCACCATTTTCCACGTGACGAGCTATGGTTCCTCCAACACCCAGTGTTTCATCATCAGTATGGGCCACAATAACCAAAACCACTTCAGATTGACGAACCATACTTGGTATGTTTATATTTTTCTGTATGTTTTTTCCCATTATTGCTCTTACTTTGTTCCAGCATACAAATATAATGCCCTATAACACAGTCAAAAAGTAATTTTTCCATAATTATTCAAAAAAATAACCTTCAAAAGGTTTAGTATTTTACATGATATTGCATGAAGCTCCATATAGCTTTTTTTATCAAAAACCCACTTTTGACCTTTTAGCTAACCTATACTACTGATTTCGTTTATCCATATCTTTTTTCATTCCTAAACCTACCAAAGTCCTTAATATCATAAATCATTTACTCCTAACAAAACTGTATAGCTAGTAGCTTTATAAGTCTAGTACTAATTTATCACCTTCTTGCTTAAAACCTAATTTTAAATGCATATGAAGGCTCTTATTATTTGTAGAAAGTACAGTTGCATATATTCTAGATAACTTTATTTTATTAGTTGCTAGTAATATCGCATTGTTGAGCATTTTTGTGCCTGTTCCTTTCGGCAAATTTTGTTTCCCCAAGTAGAACCCCCACTCTGCAGCAGTAGTATTTCTATCAATGTTATTAAAATATACTATACCCCAAGGGGTTTTATTTTGTTCATAAACAAAATATAGATCCGTTTCACTCGTTATAATCTTCTGAAACCATTGTTGATGAATCTCTCGGGTAATAAGATCTGAGTTTTTCATGTAAATTCTAACATGATCTGAATTACGCCAAGTAAGTAATAAGAGCGAATCAGCTTCATTTATTAATCTAAATCCTTTAAAAATTTCGTAAGTTTTTTTGAATTTACTTATACTTAACATATTTAAATAAACCACAAAGTAAGTGTAATAAATATTATTATCCTACCAACATAATTATAGAAATGGTAAAATGCTACCGCGTTATTTTGCAAACGTACAATAAATCAGTCCCTAAAAAATTATTGACGAAATCTGTATATTGTAGAACTGGGTATCACATTTATAATGAACTGTCTAGACTTTTTAATCCGTATTTCGCAACAAATGCAACTTATTCAAAAGTTACAGTATAATGTTCTGAATAAAAAGTTGGTAATGTTGACAAAAACCAATAGATTTCTTTCGAAACTAGGTTTTTAAAAAGAAATAGTATATAGATAGCTAGTAGGGGTATAGAGAATGAGGCGTAACCAGTTATTAGAACTGGACAGTGAAGAATTGCGTAGATTCAAGAGATAAACTAGATATATTTGACAGGAGGTAGGAGGTTTAGAGGAAGTAAGACCAGACAAGGAAAGGTTTGGCCGCCGTCGGAACGAACTTGGTATACCAGGTCAATTACTTATGGCATTAAGGTATATTAGAGAATATCGTACTTATTTTCATATGTAAGGATTACGGATTTAGTGAAAGTTCTGTGCATAAGCCGATGATGGATAGAGGATACACTTACCAGACATGTAGATTTTGCTTTGCCCGAGAGGAAAGCACTGCTTAAAAATGATATGGATTATGTAAGTAGTGTTAATATAGATCAGGGAAAGGGCACCTTTTATTAAAAGGCTTTTTGAATCTTTTAACACAGAAATAGTTAGTTGTTATCTAATAAATTTACTTATTATTGATACTTTAAAAGTATAAGCCTATTTTAGTAAAAGAAGGTTAATAGGTACTTGTATAAAATAAAAAGGAGTTTTTATTAAAGTGTGTCAAGCGGGATTTCTACCCTTTACGCTCAATTCCTTATGTATTTAGGTAATTTAGACTTGTTACTAATTCTACATATTTAGATCAACTGACACATTAATATAATTATGCAATTGGTATTACCCCATGTTTTTATAGCCCTTTAACCAAGGTCTTAAAACCTTGTTGATTATTATATGTTTTTGTTTGATAATATTTTTTGTTAGTAAGTAGGGAGATTGATAAATCTAATTTTGAGATATTAACTCCTAGAATTGGTTTGGGACTCGCTCATCCTTGATAAATTATTGATTTGAAGGACGAGAAAGCTTGAGCTAACCATATTTATACAAATAAGCATAAGCTTTTCCTCCTTAAGCTTTTTGAAAGAAGGTTCTAGTCAGAACCACAGATTAGGTATCTTGTCGCAAATCCAGGGACACTTCTTTCTGTTTTCAATTGTAAGCTAACTTCCCGTTGAAGGTATTTTTGCGAATGATAACTTCGCTTACAGTTTTCAAATATATGCCGCAAATAGTAAGGGCTATGTAAAGAATGATTGATGTAGTTCAAATAGCTGCAAATGCTCATAAAGTTTTTCTTCTGTCGACAAATGAGAAAAAAAGAAGATTAATAAATTTAGTCTTATCGACAGTAAAATTGAACGGCTGTAAGCTAGAGTACACTGTTCGCGTCCACCGTTTGATATGTTTGTAAAATTACCTAAAAATGAAGAATGGCGCGCCCTAGTGGACCGTTTTCGACAAATTTATGATTTTCGTAATTTAATTATTCGGCTAGAAATAGGTGAGTAATAAAAGATAAATCATACATATAATATAATAATTTTAACTTTATAAATCTGTTCTAAGGTAATAAGTTTAAAACCCCTTAATAAAAATAAATTAACTTATAATGTAAGAAAAATTTGTTAAAGTGATGCTTGATATGTTATTGCCCATGCCTAATGTTACTGCGATAAAAAATAAAGATCCTATTATTTTATATAAAGATGGAGCTATGTTTGGCAAAATATTAGTGCAAAGTGTTTTGTTCTTAAGTGATGGCGAATTCAATAATCTAGCGCAACATACTGCAATTTGCGATTATGAAAGACCTCGGTAGGTGTTCTGTAACCAAGGCATTTTCTGGGCTGATTATTCATTCTCTGTTCTATATCGTCAAGAAGTTC
>CAIKLL010000161.1 GCA_903828265.1 uncultured Rickettsiales bacterium | reverse complement strand
GAATTTGAAAACGCAATAGCCGCCATGAATAGCAACAATCCTGAGTTTAAAAAACCAGAATTTATAAATTGTAGTGATGGAGATATTATAGAAATAGCTGAAGCACTTAAAATAAATACAGTAGTTACTAGTATTAGTTTAAATTACAGTGAAATTGGCGATGAAGGAGCTAAAGCAATAGCTGAAGCGGGTCTTTTGATTTGATTGTGTAAATTGTCTCATAGCTCTTAAATTCTACCCTCAAATTTTATCAAAAAATGAGCCATAGCTTCGTTCCAATTTTGGATTGGCATATTCCATTTTGCAGTAATATAGTCAATTGTCAAATATAATGTCTTAAAAACTGCATCGTCAGTTGGAAAAACACGTTTATTATTAGTGACTTTGCGTAGCTGGCTATTAAGAGATTCTATGGCATTAGTGGTATAAATTATCTTTTTAATACTAGGAGGATATCCCATAAAAATCACTAAATTTGCCCAATTACTATACCAAGATTTTGCAATCTGAGGATAGATTTTGCACCATTTTCCTTCAAAATCCTCAAGCGCTAATATTGCCTCTTCCTCTGTAGCAGCCTGATAAATTGGCTTTAAATCTGCTACTACTGCTTTTCTATCTTTATAAGATACATACTTTAAACTATTTCTAATTTGATGAACTATGCATAATTGATGCTCACATTTAGGATAAACCGCAGATATTGCTTCTGACATGCCCGTTAAATTATCAGTACAAGCTATCAACATATCATTCATACCGCGGTTTTTCATTTCAGTTAGATTGCCAAGCCAAAATTTAGCACCTTCATTTTCACTAATCCATAAACCTAAAATATCTTTCTTGCCTGATAATTCAACGCCTAATGCTACATATACTGACTTGTTGATAATACGCTTATCATGGCGCACTTTCACTACCAAGCAATCAAAATATACTATTGGATATACGCGCTCTAAAGGACGACTCTGCCAAGATTTTACCTCATCCATTACTCCATCAGTAATCTTACTGATTAATGATTCACTAATATCTGCTTCGTATAACTCGTGTAATTGTTGTTTGATATCAGAAAGGCTCATACCTTTAGCATATAAAGATAATATTTTCTTATCTAATCCTACAACTCTGTTTTGTTTCTTTGCGATAATACCAGGCTCAAAATCTCCATTTCTGTCTCTGGGAACGTTTAACTCAATTACTCCATTATCAGTAATTAAGTTCTTACCGTAACTGCCATTACGAGCATTATTTACCTCAGAGCGGCTATAGCGATCATAACCTAAATGATCATCCATCTCTTCTGTTAAGGCTCTTTCTAATACTGCTTTGGTTAATTGCTTGATCAAACCACCCTGACCAAGCGCGTTAGATAAATCAACATCACCTTCTAGTAGTAAATCCAATGCCGCTTTCATTCTTGAATCTTGTATAATCTTACTCATGTTTATTCTCCTTAAATTATAATTACAGTTTATAATTTATGAGAAATTTACACAATCATTTGTCCAGACCCGTTTTTTAATTTTGATTGGCTTTATGTTATTTTTAATTT
>CAIKLL010000160.1 GCA_903828265.1 uncultured Rickettsiales bacterium | reverse complement strand
ATAATACACAGTTGTGATACATTTTTTCATGTTGAGTTATCGATCTTTTGTTAAAAAATACATCATAACTCAACACTTGCTATCCTGCAAAACCAATATATCTAACCTTTTCTATTGTTGTTTATCCTAAACTGGCGTTAATAGAGTCCTCAACAACCTCTATTAATAAGATAGAGGTTATGGTAGAAGTTTTAGTAGGTAATTTTTAATGAACGCTTATTATCCGTTATTATTGAATAGTGCTGGTTTTTAAGATAATAGCTTTTGTAAAACCTCTTCTGAAAAACTATCCCACTCATAGATGTTTTCTAAATTTCGATAAAAATTTATTCCTCCTTTATTCCAGATTAATTTCGGGCAAAAATGAGCTTGAAAAGCTCTAATTACGTTATTAGTCTGGATATCAATTTTACCTGATATATTTATCTTGTACCCTAGTTTTCTCAAGTCTTGTTGTAACTTTGCAATTTTTTTTCCTTCTTGGCTAAATTTATATAAAATCTTATTAGCCAATTCCTGGGAGTATTCTAAATTATGCCAGCAGCCAAGACCTTGCTTTGCTAGCATCTGCCAATCAAAAAATATGCCAGGATCAATTTTTCGGTCTGGAGCTACATCTGAGTGGCCAATTACGCTAGCAGGATTAATATTATGTTTGTTAACTAAATAAAGGCATAATTCTATACATGACTCTATTTGAATAGCAGAAAATTCTGATATTCCGGAATTATCTATTTCTATTCCAAGGGAATGACGATTTAAGTGAGTAAAATTTTTCCAGCTACTTTTTCCTGCATGCCATGCTATTTTGTAATCATCCACTAGCTGCAAAACCTCTCCATCTTTTTTAATTAAATAATGAGCACTTACCTCAGATTTAGCAGATATAAGCCTTGCTAAGGCATCTTGGAGAGGTATTTCAGTATAATGTAAAATTATATATTCTATTTTGCTTGTCCTAAGCGAGGAATTAGCAGAGGAAAATTTAGTATTTATATACATAATTATCTGGATTTAATTGCAGTAAATCGTTATTATAGCCATCGTTATTAACTAAATTGAGATAAATTTTGGCCCAAACTGAAGAGAAAAAAAATCTAAGATCTGAAATAACTTCATTATTATTAGTTATTTTATTTGCTCTATCAATTAGAACATTTGTTATAGAGCTATTTTTTGTGCCTACTCCTTCTATGCAGGCTACTATCTTAAGGAATGACTATATTTTTTCAACCAAATATAGTTATGGTTTTAGCCGATATTCCGTTCCTTTTAGTCCTGATTTGTTTAACGGCAGGGTTTTTGCTTCTTTTCCAGACAGAGGTGATATAATAATAATGCGTCCGCCTCATGATATGAATACCCGTTATATAAAACGCTTAATTGGCTTTCCTGGAGAAAAAATAGAAATAAAAAAGGACGTAACTTATATAAATGATATTCCTGTAGAAAGAGTAAAAGTAGGAGAATATTTGGATGAGACAAAACAGGAGTATGTAAAATATAAAGAAACTTTTCCTAATGGTTTAAGTTTTTATACTTATAAACTAAAAGAATTGGATGGAATAGCTGGAACTGGACATAGCGATTTTGGACCTTATATAGTTCCAAAAGATTATTTTTTCTTTATGGGAGATAATCGTGATCAATCAGGGGATAGTAGATACCAGCTAGGTTTTGTGCCGTTTGAAAATTTAATAGCTAAAGCACAATTTATCTTTTTATCGACAAAAGAAATTTTTTGGGATGAAAATCTTGGGATTTTAGATCAATTAGCCAGGTTCTGGACATGGGTATCTTCAATCAGGCTTGATCGGTTATTTAAAAGCCTGTACGATGTAGATAAATAATAGTGCTTTGAAAAAAACAAAAGTTATTCTATCCATACCGGTAACTTAATGGCATAAATCATAATTAATGAACAAATTTTACAAGGATGATATTACAAGGCTTGAGCAGTTAATAAATTACCGATTTAAAAATCCTGAGCTTATTTGCGAAGCTTTAAGCCATCCCTCTCTCAAACAGCATGAGTCCGATTGGCGTAAAAATTATGAACGGTTTGAGATACTAGGCGATGCTATTTTAGGATTCATTGTTACTGAGATGGTATTTAATATTTATAATAAAGCTGATGAAGGAGAGATTGCTAAAATAAAATCCTATTTAGTAAGCAAGGAAACAATTTGCTCTGTTGCCAAAAAAATTAATCTAGCAAATTTTATAATTATGACTAAAGGGGAAGAAGATTCAGGGGGAAGAGTAAATCCAAACAATATTGAAAATGCCATGGAGGCACTTATTGCGGCCGTTTATCTTGATGGTGGTATGGAGAATATAAAAGCTATCGTTATAAAACTATGGTCGGAATTCTTATATGATTTTGATTTAAATCAGATTGATCCTAAAACGTCTTTGCAGGAATGGTCTCAAAGCCATAAATATGGGATGCCGTATTATGAAACAATAAGTAAGTCTGGCCTTGCTCATATGCCTGAGTTTACGGTTCGGGTATCAGCCGGAACTTATAAAGAAATTGGTAGTGGGAATTCTATAAAGAGCGCCGAGAAAGAAGCGGCAAAAAAACTGTTAAATAAAGTATTAAATAGTAAAAAATAGCTTTTCCTATTATCTTAAAAATCAGTACACCTGCAAAAAGTTATGTTTAAAATTTTCTGTAACAGAAAATAAACTTTATAAAATATGTCAAAACCAGAAGTCCAAAAATTACTTTCAGTATGTATTATTGGTAAACCAAATGCCGGAAAATCTACCCTTTTAAATAAAATAATCGGACAAAAAATTTCAATTGTTACGCCAAAAGTTCAGACAACTAGGTCTATAATTACCGGAGTTATAACTATTGAGAACACGCAATTGATACTATTTGATACTCCAGGCATTTTCAATGCAAAAAAGAAACTCGAAAAAGCTATGGTCAAATGTGCTTGGTCTAGCTTAAATAACGCCGATATTGTTGTGCTTATTCTAGATAGTGGAGCAAAAATTGACGAGATGATGGACACTATTATCTTAAGGATTAAAGAACTAGGTAAAAAAGTAGTTTTTTTACTAAATAAAATTGATTTACATTCTAAATATTACATAGATAATTTAAATTATTTGATCAAACATTTCCCAGATTCAAATAAATTCAATATATCCGCTTTAACTGGTCAAGGCATAGATGGTTTTGTTGAATTTCTAAAAAATAATGCTCGAAAAGCAGATTGGTTATATGAAAGAGATGATATAACTAATCTATCTATGCGTTTTTTGGCATCAGAAATTACCAGAGAGCAATTATTTCTAAACCTTCATCAGGAATTACCATATAATTTAACTGTGGAGAATGAAAGCTGGCAAAATAAACCAGACGGTTCAGTGAAAATAAATCAAGTTATAATAGTTTCTAAGGAAAGCTATAAGAATATGATCATTGGACAAAAAGGTCAAAAAATCAAAGAAATCGGTACTAAAGCAAGAACTAATATTGAAGAATTATTCGGGATAAAGATCCATTTATTTCTTTTTGTTAAAGTTCGAAAGTCTTGGGAAGATAACCCTGAGCTTTATCTCTCTATGGGGTTAAAGCTCTAAGGTAGTATATGGATTTTCTTTAATGCTTCTGTGTTTCCTAATAACGAAAATAATACCACATTGAAATTGTTTTAAATGTATTATGCTTAATAAAAATATTAGCTGATTTATTTAGTTTATGGTATAGATTGCTGATTTATTAAAACGGCCAAATTAATTTATTCATAATAATATGTTAAATAAAGCAAAAAAGCATAAACAAAATCTGATTCTCTTAGTCATTTTAGGGGTATCATTAATAATGTGGTACTTGCCGGTTTCCGAAGCTTTATCAGAAAATGGCTGGCACTTACTGATTATTTTTATTGCTACAATAATTGGCATTGTTTTAAATCCCTTACCTATGGGAGTTATTACCTTGCTAAGCATTTTAGCTTGTGTACTTACAAATACATTATCCTTGGCTGAATGTTTGTCCGGCTTTAGCGATAGTATAGTCTGGTTAATTATTTTTGCATTTTTTATTTCTAATTGTTTTATAAAAACTGGATTAGGTTCACGAATTGCCTATTATGTGCTATCTAAAATAGGTCATAGTACGCTTGGGATTTCTTATGCCTTAGTTATTGCAGATTTTATCCTATCACCTCTTATTCCTAGTGCTTCCGCTAGAGGAGGCGGTATAATTTTTCCTATAGCAAAATCAATCTGTAAATCTTTTTCTGATGAAGAACATCCAGGTATTTCTTCTAGAAATGGTGGATTTATTATGAGTGTTTGTGCGCAATCTACAGTTATTACCAGTACGTTATTTATTACGGCAATGGCCGCTAATCCGTTAGCTGTAAAGTTTGCTGCAAGCGCAGGTATTGCAATATCTTGGACGGATTGGGCGTTAGCGGCAATCGTGCCCGGTATTGTTTCTTTAGGAGTAATGCCTTTAGTTGTATATTACCTTTATCCTCCAACAATTAGGTATTCGAATTCTGCTCCACAAATTGCTAAAGAAAAATTAGACGCCATGGGCAAAATTTCGCTACATGAAATTATTATGATGGCAGTATTTGTAATTTTAATAGCATTATGGATTAACGGTTCAAAATTCGGTTTATCTCCAACTACTGTAGCACTACTCGGTTTATCTATTTTGCTTGTAGCTAAAGTAATTCATTTTGAAGATAATTTGGCAGACAAGGGGGCATGGCACACTTTTATCTGGTTTGGAACATTAGTTATGTTATCGGATTTTCTTTCTAAATTTGGTTTAATGACTTGGTTCGGAAGTAAATTACAGTTCGTTTTTATGAGTAGTTCGCCGGTAAATTCATTGATTATATTATCATTAATTTACTTTTATATTCATTATTTTTTTGCAAGTACTACTGCTCATATTAGCGTATTGTTACCGACATTCCTGGTTTTATTTGTTAATGCAGGGGTACCCGGAGTAATTGCAGCATTAATTTTAAGTTTCTTATCTACTTTATCTTCTGGATTAACTCATTTTGGGTTAAGTAGCACACCGATATTTTTTGGAGCTGGTTACATGAGAACTAAAGATTGGTGGTATATAGGGTTGGTAACAAGTATAGTATATCTGCTGATCTGGGTAGGAGTAGGAGGAATGTGGTGGAAATTATTAAATTTATGGTAAGAGTATAGAGAAATATATAGTGATTCAACAAACGCTATAATAATTAACTTTTTAGCTTTTGGGATGTAATTTTATTAAAATTTTTATTAATTGTGCTAAGCTTGAGTTTTGAAAATATTTAGCGGTTGTTACTTTTTATGAAAAACGTATCTTTGTTTTTAGCTCTGATTTATATTTTTACTTCTTCTCCGTCTTATGCAGAAATATATAATCCTGAAAGTGTTAAAGAAATAAAGGATATGGTAGAGGAGATATTTGAAAAAAGAAATCCACAAAAAGTCTTATTTATATTTCCTATTGAACAATTTATTTTGCGATCTACACATCCTGCTATACAAAAGCAGGATCAAAATTATACTTCGTTACTAAAAAAAGCTTTTAGTAAAGTTGATAATTCTAAAACTCTCTATATTAATCCATTAATACTAACTCAATATCCCAATGAACTTGGAGACAAAGAATTACCTGACTTAATAAATTATATTCAAAAGAATAAATCACTTTTGATTATTACTACTTCTAATGTTACCGGAGGAATTAATAATATAGACGCTCTTGAGGTATGGACTTATAATTATCTAAAAAATAAAAAAATAGACTTAGCCGAAGGAGTTTTTGCTAATACACGTTTTACTTTTAATAAAGAACTGAAAAAAGTTGGTGGTACTTTTCCTAGTTTTTACCAAGGTTTATTAAGCTATAATAGTAGTACTGAAGATAACTCAGCAATTCAGGTTTTAAGTACGTTCCTAGCCACAAAATTAAAAAAATTACCTGATGTAATAGTGATGGTATCTTCTAATAAAATTTTTCTTGAAGCTTTAGAAAAGCAGCTGAAGATATTAAGAAATGATAATGAATTTTTTGGCATTCTATATATTCTTCCGCCTTTAGCAACGAAAGAAATTTCCCCTGAGGATTATTTACAATTTTGGCAGGATTTTGTTAGGAAATTGAACCAGGTCAAGAGAAAGCAGGTAGATATAAAATCGGAGAACCCTTATGAAGAATAACTTTAAGGCATTGTTTGTTCTATCAGTTTTGATATTTTGTGGTACAGCTAAAGGGGAGATTATTCCCACCTATTCAATCGATTCAATAACTATTAAGAATCTTGATAATCTAATTGATGAGAATACGGTAGTGTTTGTAGAACTTGATGACGTATTGGTAATGCCAAAATCAAAAATGTTTTACTATGGTGATAATCCTTATCGTCTTTTTATCTATGAGTTATTTAGCTTGTCTAAAACAAATCCTCAATATTTAAATTTAATTGTTAAATGGTATCAGATGCGTAAATTGATGCTGGTGGAGGAAGGATGGCAAAACTTTATTGAAACCTTAAAAAAAAGAAAAATTCCGGTTTACGGTTTGTGTACTATGCCAATTCAAATACAGAATATTGAACCAAAAAGATTTTTAGAACTTAAAGAACTGGGCATAACTTTTACTGAAAAAGTTAACGATAAAGATATTATAGAAATCGATAAAAAAGAAGATCAAGCTTCACTTTTTTATCGTGGTATAATTTTTACCGGACCTTCCGCTAAATCCAATGCTTTATTGAATTTTATAAAAGTGACTAATATTTCACCAAAAAAAATTGTAGTTTTTGATAACTCCAAGTCTGAGCTTCAAACTATAGAAAGCAGTTTTTATAGATTTAGAATTAATTTTTATAGTATTCTTTATTTAGGTACAAGGAAGTTTGTAGATACTCCTGATCCAAATGTAGTTCGTTTACAGCAAAAGATACTTTTTGAACAAGAAAAATGGTTAGAAGACGAAGAAGCTGAAGCTTTGTTGAAGAGAATTACGGAAACTAAGGATTTACCTAAAGTAGAAGAAGAAAAAAATAATTAGAGATTATATTTCGTGCTTGTAATAGGGTGGATGTGTTTAATGACTTTCCTAATACTCCTGTAGAGTATTATACAAAATGCTAAAACGGAGGTGAAGGAAGAACAAAATTAATTCTAATTATTTTTTTACTAACAAGGATCACTAAGGACTAAGTTTAAATAATCTATATCTTTAAGCTAAAGCTAAAAAAGAAAGAAGTAAGCATTTAGGATTCACATTAGTAAATATCTAAAAATTTTAACCAGGTTTATGTTTATAAAATGGTTAGTACTTTTTTAAGCAAATACTTTACATGCTAGCTATTTTTAGCTTATAATATGTATGCTCTGTATGGGCTATGGTAATAAACGTTATTTGGAATAGAAGTTGCGGACCCGGGGGCGGTACCCGGCGCCTCCACCAAATTTTATGGGGGTGAAATAGGATCGACGTGCTTAATAAAGAAATAATTTTTACCCGGTATGATACCACCGAATCCTTGTGATTTAGGGTCAAAAAAAGTAAATGCAAACGATAATACTAATCGCTTTGCGACTTTAGCTGTTGCTTAGTCGTAGTAACTAAAGTCACGGGGCTGGGGGCTTGCCTGGCAACAGAAAAGCCCTAATTTAACTTAATATTTATGTTATGGCATTTGATTATCGGCATTTGATAGATAAATCAGTACTTGATATTTTAAAAAAAATACTTAGGGATATACAAGAAAATGGAATTTCTGATGACCGCAGTATATACATATCTTTTCTCACTAATGCCCACGGTGTAGTTTTATCAAAACCAGTCAAGCAAAAATATCCTAAAGAAATTACTATTATTTTACAGCATCAGTTTAAAAACTTAACGGTTTTAGATGAAAAATTTACGGTAAATATTACCTTTAGTGGGATAACTGAAAAAGTCGAGGTTCCCTTTGATGCTATAACAAGCTTTTTAGATCCAGAGGCCAATTTTGGATTTCAGTTTGCCCTCCCGAGTAAAGCTAAGCTTACTAAAAGTGATATTAACGGAAATAAGTCAGCTGTTTTACCTTCAAAATTTAACTTTACTGATAATAAGGAGGTTAAGATAAATAATAAAGAAGCTACAGTGGTAGTTTTTGATAAATTTAGAAAAAAAAGTGAAGAAGGGAGTATATAGTAAATGCCGTCAAAACCGGTACTTAACATATACACAGACGGGGCTTGTTCAGGTAATCCTGGGCCAGGAGGATGGGGAGCATATCTAGAGTATGGAGATAATGGTTCAAAAAAAATAACTAAGGAGATTTTTGGTTATAGTCCTGAAACTACTAATAATCAGATGGAAATGGTAGCTGCTATAGAAGCGTTGAAAATTCTTAAAAAGCCTTGTAATGTGAATTTGTATACTGATAGTAAATACCTTCAGCTTGGTATTACAAAATGGATTCATACGTGGCGTATGAATAATTGGCTTAAAAGTGACAATAAACCTGTTAAGAATGCTCAGTTATGGCAAAAATTGCAGGATGAGATTGCTCGGCATGTGATTATGTGGCATTGGGTAAAAGGTCATTCAGATAATTATGGCAATACAATAGCTGATAGGTTAGCAGTCAAAGGTAAGGAAATAGCAAAGGGCAGAGAAGATAAATGTCATTTATAGATAAGTTTTTAGCGAAAATATGTGCAAGAAAAATAGGACAAGATGATTTTGGTAATGAATATTATATTAGTTTTTTTAAGAATTATTTAGGTAAAAATAAAAGATTAGTTATATATAACGGGCTTGATTTATCTTCTAAAGTACCTCCCGGGTGGCATTCTTGGCTCCATTACATGTCCGATGAAATTCCGCTGAATAATGAAAAGAAGTTTGAGTGGCAAAGAGAGTTTGTCCCTAATTTAACAGGTACAAAATATGCTTATGACCCATCAAAAACAAGTGATAAATCATCTGTGTATATTAAGTGGAAACCATATAAATAATTTGAGATTTTTATGAAAGAGAGAGTAATTGAAACTGTTGTCGGTTTTATCGTTATTTGTATAGCCATATTTTCTTTTATGTTTTTTTATAAAGTCAGTGACTCTGAAAAAAACGGAGAGGGCTATTTTTTAAATGCTTCTTTTCAAAATATTGATGGTCTTGCAGAAGGTAACGATGTTAAGCTTTCTGGAATTAAAATAGGATATATTGATAATTTAACCTTAGAAAACGGTACTTATTTTGCCGTTGCACGGCTAAAGATCAAAAAAGGGATAGATATCCCTTCTGATTCAAGAGCTATAGTATCTACTAGTGGTTTACTTGGCGGTAAGTATATAAGAATTAACCCTGGTTCTGCCGACGATAATTTACAAGAAAATGGTAAAATTAAATTTACTCAGTCTTCAATTAATATAGAAGATCTAATTAGTAAACTAATGTATTCTTTAACTAGTAAATAACTTGTATACAGTTCTTTTAAGTAAAATTAACTATTTTTTATAAAAACTATTTGCTCGACTTTTTAGTCTATCTTTAGTATTTTGCCCAAATTATATTTGTCGGTTATTCATGGAGAAGATATTTTTAGGCCTTATATTTTTAATACCGTTTATTGGCTTATATTCAGGCTTATCGGCTGCTGTTACTATTCCAGTTTTTGCCTGTTCCTGTTTATTTTACATTCGAAAACTTTTGGTATTTAAAATAGAAAATCATAAACTTGAGATTACTTTAATCTTATGGATTATAATAAGTTGTTTATGGTCTATAAATTTTGTAAATAGTTTTTTTTCTGCATTAAAATTCAGTACTGAGTTTTTACTCGGTATACTTTTAATTGGAAATATTACTAAGCTAGATACTAATAGGGAAAAGTTAGAAAGGATATTAATAGCCTCTTTATTGGCTTCGGGAATTATCTTTTTTATAGAGTCTCTAACCGGGGGTAAAGCTAGTATAGCGTTTAAAGAGTTGATCCAAAAAAAGGAAACACAAGTATTTTTGTTACATAACCTAGATAGAGGAATGGCTTTATTAACGTTGGTCTCTTGGGTGGTAATATCTATTTTTTTAAAGAGAGGTAACAGGGCAGCAGCTTTTTTACTTTATTTTGCATTATTAGAAGGTTTAAGCTTTTCTGATAACTTAACTGCTTTAGTTGCTCACTTTATTGCTGGGGGTGTTTTTCTTCTTACTAGATTAACTATATTAAGAAATCCAAAAATATTGAGCTTTTTGTTGTTAATTTCAAGCCTTTCAATGATCATTTTTGCTTTTAAAGTAAATCCACTTAAAATAAGCGAAAAAAATGAAGTTTTACCAATCTCAGCAAAACATCGACTTTTTATATGGAACTTTGTAGCTAAAAATTCTAAAGAATACCCTCTTTTAGGTATTGGATTTAACTCATCAAAGAAATTTCCGGTTACAGATAGTCAGATAATAGAACTATTTGGCCAGAAGTTGCATCCTTTACCCTTGCATCCTCATAATAATATTTTGCAGGTCTATTTTGAATTGGGAGCTATAGGATTAATCTTATACTTAAGCTTAGCATGTAAATATTTATTGATTATCGGTAAGAATTATAAAACAACAAGTTCCAGGAACAAAGATCTCATCTGTTCTTTGTATGCGTGTTTTAGCGTATATTTTATAATTGCAATGATTTCTTATAATGTATGGCAAAGTTGGTGGCTATTTTCTGCTTTGTGGATAGCGGCTTTATACTCAATGCTTATTATTCCAGAAACTGATGCCTAGCTGCCAGCTTTCCAGCTAATAAATTTAAGTTACTTTATTTATTGAATAAAATATTGAGGTTTTAAAGAGTTAAGCTTCTTACTGTGCTATTTCTATATTGTAGGGGTCCCAGTTTTCATTTTTGATGTTTATGGTTTTATAATTACTCGTTGCACCTTTTATGATAGTGATAGACTTTTGTGGTAGAGACCATTTACGTGATAAAAAATCTATGATTACTTTATTAGCTTTTCCATTTTTTGGTACTTCTTTTATAGTTAATTTTAGATGCCATATGCCGTCTATATTAATTATTCCGTCGATGCTATTCTGCTTACCACTTGCTTTTACTTTTACATAAAAATTGAAACTTTTGTTGCTTAAAGGATGAAAAACTTCTCTATATTTATCCATTTTACTTGCTTGGTAGGTTTTATCAAATTAAGATAATTAATATTTATACGATTAATCTTTAACGAGCAAAATGCGAACTATTTCCTGGGCGATAATTTTCTCAATATTTTCAATAGACCTTATCTTGGCTAATTCTTCTTATGCAAGTATAGATTATGAGCTTAAAGAATCAAGAAAATGCTCAAGCGTATTTTCTTATTTCGAAAAAAAGTATGGTTTGCCGGCTAATAGCTTACATGCTATTTCTCTTCATGAGACTGCAAAAAAACATTCCAGACATAATATTGTACTAGTTTGGCCTTGGACGGTGATGAATAACAAAGAAGGAAAAAGCTACCATTTTAGAACTCAGAATGAGGCGATAAGATATGTAAGAATGCAGTTTATGTTGGGCAATAATAATGTAGACGTAGGATGTATGCAAATTAATTTAAAGCATCATCCGGAAGCTTTTTCATCTTTAAATCAAGCTTTTTCTCCAAGAAGCAATATTGCATATGGTGCTTATTTCTTAAGTGAAAATAGGAAGAAATTAGGTTCAATGGAAAGAGCTATAGGTAGGTATCATTCTGCAACCGAGCACCTTGCTGCTAAATATAGCTACAATGTTAGTAAAATTAATCAGACTATGTATGAATATCGCGATAACTTACGTAAAATTGCATATAATGTTTCTTATAATAAAAGATATCTTGATTCTTATCGTAAAAATTCTTCCCAAGATTTATTTAGTAAAAAAAATCATCGCTATGTAGTAAGTAGGAATAAAAATCCTTCAAAAAGGATTAATGGAGATAGTATTCAATATGATAATTGGTTCCAGAGCAAAGTATACCAACGATGACGATATTTAATCAAGTTTTGGTAGAGAGACGTAAAACTAACTCTATTGGTAATATTAAAAACTCAGATTTTTATCGATTTATCTATTCTGATTTGATGCAGCGGTTGGAACCGATAAATAGAACCTTTAAAGAAGGAATAGTCTTAGGTTTTGGCAATTACCCTGTATTTCCTATTAATAATTCTTATCGTTTAAAGTATGAAAATATAGAGCAGTTGGTTTTAATAGAAAAAAAATCAATTGATCTTGTAATATTTCCATTTGGATTTCATTGGTTAAATGATGTACAAAAATTTTTATTTAAAGTAAAAGAGATTTTAAAAAATGATGGTATCTTTATTTGTAATTTTGCCGGTGCCGGTAGTCTAAATAACCTGAGAAAACTTTTATTTCTAGCGGAAGAGTCCAACCATCTCCCTCATTTTCCCCATATTTCTCCTTTTATTAAATTTGAAGATATGACACCTCTTATGCAACAAGTGGGTTTTGCTGAAAATGTAGTTGATTGTGAAACGATAGAGTTGGAATATGAAAATCCGATTTTATTTATGCGGGCTTTAAAGGGTGTTGGAGAAACAAATGCCATTAGTAATAGGATAGACTACTCTATTACAAAACCCATGTATAACTATATAAAAAACTTTAACCGTAATTTTCTAGATCAAATAAACCTAATTAGCGTAGTATCTAGTCCTGCAAAGGGCTCAATAAAGTTAAAAGCAGAAAATTTTTTTGGGGGATGCTAAAGCTTTCTTGTGTTTTATTGTTTTATTATGCTATCATTTATCGATTAAAAATGAAATTTTACTTAATTATTTAGAGGAGCTATTTCTATGGAAGAGTTTGACTTAGCAGTTATTGGGGCAGGACCGGCAGGTTACACAGGGGCAATAAGAGCAGCTCAACTTGGGAGTAAGGTCGTATGTATTGAAAAGCATAGCACCTTAGGAGGAACTTGCTTAAATGTTGGTTGTATTCCTTCTAAAGCATTATTAAATTTTTCTGAAAAATATGAAGAAGCAAGAACTCATTTTGCGGATATCGGTATTAATGCTGATGTAAAACTTGATCTCGCTAGAATGCTGGCCAGAAAAGATAAAGTAGTAGGAGATCTGTGTAAAGGGATAGAAAGCCTCTTCGTTAAAAATAAAATTACTAAAATTAAAGGGTCAGCAAAAATTATTGACCCAAATACTGTTGAAGTTACTGACGGAAAAAATAGCACGAAAATAAAGGCCAAAAACATTTTAATCGCTACCGGTTCTAAAGTAATGAGTGTTCCTGGTATGAATATTAATGAAAAAAATATAGTTTCTTCAACAGGGGCTTTATCCCTTTCTAAGGTGCCCGATGAAATGGTAGTTATTGGCGGAGGGTATATAGGTCTTGAACTCGGATCCGTATGGAGAAGGCTTGGAAGTAAAGTTACCGTTATAGAATATGCGGACAGAATTGTGCCAGCTCTTGATTTAGAAATTGGTAAATCTTTTCATAAAATTCTTGAAGGACAAGGAATCAAATTCATGCTTAGTACTAAAGTGTTAAAAGCTGAGCAGATTAAAGATCAGATTGAATTGATTATTAGTGGAGTTAATGAGAGTAAAGAAACTAAAATTACTTGTGATGTTGCGTTAGTCTCGGTTGGTAGAAAACCTAATACCGATGATCTAGGATTGGTGGAAATAGGAATCGAAGTTGATCAGCGCGGTATGATTAATGTAAATGATTATTTCCAAACAAATTGCTCTAATATTTATGCAGTTGGGGATGTTATAAGAGGACCGATGCTTGCTCATAAAGCAGAAGAAGAAGCCATTGCTGCAGTGGAAATTATGAATGGGCAGGCAGGGCACGTGAATTATAATCTAATTCCGGCAGTCGTATATACCTGGCCTGAAGTTGCCAGTATCGGAGCAACAGAAGAAGATTTAAAAAAGGCTGGTGTAGACTATAAAGTAGGGAAATTTCCTTTCCTGGCAAATAGTAGGGCCAGAAGTGCGGGTAACACTGAAGGTATGGTAAAGATCCTTTCAGATAGTAAAAATGATAGAATCCTAGGAGCTCATATTATTGGCCCTGATGCCGGAACACTAATTGCAGAAATTGTAGCTTATATGGAGTTTGGGGGAGCTGCAGAAGATATTGCTCGTACATGCCATGCTCACCCAACCCTTAACGAAGCAATAAGAGAGGCAGCACTAGCAGTGGATAAAAGGGCTATCAATATATAATAATGAAATTTTACACTAATCAATTACCTCAGTTAATGGAAAAAATTGCTGAGGGTAAAGTTAAGTCCTTACTTTTATATGGTCATAATAGAGGCTTTATTTCTGCCATTATTGACCAATTAGTTAAAAAATTTGATTTTTTTACTGTAAATTTAAATAGTAAGGAAGTCACTGTGGCAAACCTAAATCTTTTAGCAAATAGCAGCAATTTTTTTAAACAAAAAGAATTACTGAAAATAGATTATAATGGCTCTGCAGTAAGCAAGGAATTAATGCAATTTTTAACAACAGGAAATTTTACTAATTTTATTTGTTTTATAGGTGATGAATCTTTATCTTCCTCAGGAATTAGAAAGCTTTTTGAAGATTGTTCCAATATGGTTGCGATTGGCTGTTATTATGATGATGAAAATACGGTGGTAAAACTTGCTAATTCAATCGCGGTAAAACATAAAAAAACAATTTCAGAAGAAGCATTATTTTACATTAAAGTAGCTTTGAAGGGAGATTATCAAATTATTAAAAATGAACTAGAAAAATTGATAAATTATACCCATAATAAAGATAAGATTACTTATGAAGACGTGCAGGCAGCCCTTAGTCCGGATTTATCCGCTAATGGAGATGAGATGTGTATATTTTTTACTAAAAAAGAGCCGGAGTTATTTTTAGCTGAAGTGGAAAAACTTCGTAATCAAAATATTAATGAAGTTCTCATGATCAGAGCGTTAATAAGGTATTATATAAATTTGTTTATTGTATGTTCTAAAGTAGAGGATGGAGTTAATATTGATTTAGCTATTAAATCTCTTTCCCCTCCGGTATTTTTTAAATATGTTAGTGATTTTAGAACCAATGTACAAAAACTCTCTTTAAATGATGTAGTAAGAGTTATTGATATTTTACAAAAAGCAGAAATTAAAGTAAAAAATAGCAGCAATAATTTTAACTTTTTTGGAGAGGTTTATTTGCTTGTACATGGTTATACGGAATAGTAAGTGAAAATTATTTTCTAACTGTATGAAAATTTTAAAAATTTATATTTTTACTGTTTTAATTATTTTTTTTCGATCAATAAGTGCTTATGGTGAATCCTCTGCTAAAATTGCAGTTGTTGACGTGGAATCTATTTTAGAAAATTCTTCAGCTATCGGTAGTATTAGAAAATCCATTAATGAACTTACTAAAACTATAGAGGATGAAATCACTGAGCAGGAAAAGGAATATAAAAAACGCCAGCAGGAACTGCTCGAACTGCAAAAAACGCTAAACCAGGAAAAATTTGATTCATTAGTTTTAAAGTTTAATAAGAACGTTAGTAAGATTCAAAAGAATATTCAACAAAAAAAAATTGCTTTAGAGCAGTCTCATTCCCAGGCAATAGAGGTAGTTCATCAGAAAACTATCTCTATAATTGGCGATTTAGCTAAGAAATATAGTCTTGATATAGTGTTACCAACTTCTCAGGTACTGTATGTCAAAAGTGAGTTAAATATTACACCAGAAGTAATATCTAAATTAAATAACGATTTGAAGGAGGTACCAATTAACTATCAAAAATTTTTAAAAAATTAAACAAAACACTCCTAAATAATCTCCTTACATCATAGGTTTATTCCGATTAACTTATACTTGCTTATTTACAATATGCAATACAGACGGGATTTGTTGAAATAGGAACTATATAACTGTTAAAAGTTTATTACATAAAAGTTAACATTTTAATTATTTATTAATTTTTGTATTGTAAGCTTATAATATAAAGATAATACAAACATATTGGATTATTTTTATATTAAACGATTAAATTAGGAGGTTTGTATGGATCCATTAGCAATTTCTTCGCTTGCCGTAACTTCATTTTCTATATTTTTGAGTATTGGAACAGCAATATATAAATTTGTTAAACAAAATAGGCACAACCACGAAGAGGATAATAACCACAACCATATTTACCAGGAACATGGGATATTATATATAGAAGAACACAAAGAACCAAAATTGCATACGACGCATAAGAAGAAAGAGAATCATCATACTGCTAACTCGGAAGAAACAGAATTACCTTATGTTGTAGAACATCGGCAGAATAATCCTATGAATTTATCAGGAGATCAAGAGGAGTTGACTTCTGAATAGTATGTAGAAAAAACTGTAATCTCAGTAATTACTAAAATAAATAGCGCTTCTCATGAAACCAGGTTTTTTTAGATAGCGCTATCTTTATTTGTCTGCAATTACATATAAAAAAGAGAAAGTGCTATACTCCACATAATTACTCCAATAATAGCATCTAATATTTTCCATGCTCTCGGTTTTTGGAAAATAGGTATTAACAGGCGTGCTCCATATGCTAAGCAAAAAAACCAGATAACTGAAGCTGTACCTGCGCCGGCAATATAGTATAGCCTTTGGTTTTCTGGTAGCTGTGCACCTACAGTTCCTATAAGCAATATTGTATCTAAGTACATATGAGGGTTTAAGAAACTCATTGCAAGTAGAGTTATGATTGCAGATGAAAGAGATTTTTTGCCGGTTATATGGGCATCATCTATCGAGCTGGTTTTAAATAAAGCAGAGTAGAAACATTTACATCCATAAAAAAACAGAAATAATATGCCACCGTATTTTGCCGTAAGCATCAGGTAATTATGGGAAGCAATCACAAGTCCCAGGCCTTTAACACCAAGATATATCATAAAAATATCTATAATAGAGGCTAAAAGTGCTACTATTAAAACATGCGATTTAATTAGCCCCTGCCGTAAGATAAAAGCATTTTGTGCTCCTATAGCTATTATTAGCCCGGCCGTAGTACTATAACCCTTGATAAAGGCAAACCACCAGAGCTTTGTCATGAAGTTAACATAGTTTGATTAGTTAATTCTACGAGAGCTTATTGCTACTGACTATCAAAACTCAAGTAAAACCTGATTTTGCAGTTTAAATAATTTTGAAGTTCCTTCTTGTGCTAGATTGAGCATTTCTAACACTTGTTGCTGATTAAAATCAGTTTTTTCTCCCGTAACTTGTATTTCAATTAAGTTACCGTTTGAGTTAAAAACAAAATTTGCATCTACGTCCGCGGAGCTATCTTCTGCGTAATCTATATCAAGAATGACTTCTCCTTGATATATACCGCATGAGATTGCAGCCACTTGGTGCTGTAAAGGATTAGTTCTTATTATTCTTTTGTCCATTAAAGATCTAATTGCCAAATGTAATGCAACATAACTGCCTGTAATAGCAGCTGTTCTGGTGCCGCCGTCAGCGTTTATAACGTCACAATCAATGATTATTTGTTTCTCTCCTAGAGATTTTAAATTAACCGCAGCTCTAAGAGACCTACCAATTAGCCTTTGAATTTCTTGAGTTCGTGAGCTTTGATTCCCTCTTATGGCTTCTCGTTGCATTCTTTGCTCGGTAGATCTAGGAAGCATACCATATTCTGCAGTAATCCAGCCACTATTTTTACCTTTTAGAAATTTGGGTACTGAGTTTTCTAAGGACGCAGAACAGACTACGTGGGTATTACCGAATTTTATCAAACATGAGCCGTCTGCGTTATGCAAGACGTTTTTCTCAATCACAACCTCGCGCATTTGGTTGTTTTTTCTTTTAGAAGGTCGTAACATAAAAACTAATAATACTTTGAGTTATTTATACCTTGAAAAACCATCCCTTTGCACTATATTTTAAAGAGTGTAATCAGGCAACTAAAATATCGATTTTAAGAATATGAAAGAAAGTGAAGATCAAAATAATAGTAAAGATAAAAATTTACAAAAGCTAGATAAGGAAGTAGCAGATAGTAAAAAACATAGGAAAAATTCAGAAGAGCAAAAGCTTTTAGAGGATGAACATGAAGGTCAGCAGCTTCTTACTGAGGAGAGAGACACTGAGTTAATAAACAATTTAACTGAAGAAATTAAGTTAATGCAGGATAAACTTCTTCGTGCTGTAGCAGAATCGGAGAATATAAGAAGTCGGATGAATAAAAAAGTTGAAGAGGCTAGGGATTATTCTATTGTAGGTTTTGCTAAAGATCTTTTACCGGTAATTGATAACTTTTCCAGGGCTTTATCCCATGTTCCTGAAAATATAAATGATGATACTAAAATCATTATTGATGGTGTTAGGATGATAAAGGAGGAGCTAATATCCATTTTTAAAAACCATGGTATAGAGTCTATAGAACCTAAAGAAGGAGAGGGTTTTGATTACAATAATCATCATGCGATATCTCAGATAGTAACAGACCAATACGAAGAAGGTACAATAGTTAGTACAATGCAGGTAGGGTACAAAATAAAGGATAGGCTGCTTAGGCCTGCATCAGTGGCTGTTGCTAAGAAGTAGCCAGAGTTATTAAACTTGCAGGAAAATGACAATAACATATGAAGAGTTTGAGCGCGTGGATTTACGTTGTGGAACAATAGTAAAAGCAGAAAAATTTTTACGCGCTACGAAACCAGCATATAAGATATGGGCTGACTTTGGTGCTGAAATTGGTGTTTTACAAACATCTGCTCAAATAACTGTGCACTATACTCCGGAGATTTTACTAGGCAAAAAAATTGTAGGCTGTGTAAATTTAGGAGAGAAAAATATAGCTGGATTTGTATCTAACTTTTTGCTAGTTGGCTTTTCCGATAATAATGGTGCAATTTGCCTTGCTTCTGTAGACTTAGAGGTACCAAATGGTAATAAGTTACATTAACTTTTAGCTAACATTTATAAGTTTAAAACTAGTGTTTATTGTTTATACGGTACCTACTTATACTTTAATTTAAGGTAATAATTTATGAATAAGCTAGTTTTTTGGACCTTAACGTTTTTAATCTTTTCAGCTCTTATCTATGCGGTTTCAGAAACTTTAGCTCCATTTATCATTGCCTTTATTTTTGCATATTTACTACAACCTTTAATAGATAATAACTCCAAAAGGTTTAACGCTCCAAGAGGATTAATTTCCACAGGAATTTTTAGTATATTTATTAGTAGCTTTATAGTAATACTTGTAGTACTACTGCCAATTATTTATAATCAAATTGCTGCTTTTATTACCAAAATCCCTAGTTACAAGAACAATTTTAACGTCGGATTAGATTATTTTTTAGCTTGGATTCAGAAATTTGATCCTGCTATTGCAGCTAAAGTTTCAGACTCATTACAAAATTTTATTAATTCGGCATTTTCAGTAGTAGTAGCAGCTGCAAATAATATTTGGGGATATACCTTAGCGACTATCAATTTTTTTACTATAGTTGTCTTAGTGCCCGTTATTTTATATTATTTTCTTAGAGACTGGCCGAAAATGGTTAAAGGTATAGAGTCAATCCTACCTCTTAAGGAAAAAGGTAAGGTTGGAAGAATTTTCTCTGATATTAATAATCTGCTATCTGCCTATATCAGAGGCCAACTTAATATATGCTTATTACTGAGCCTTTATTATATCGTAGGGTTGAATTTAATAGGTATAGATCTTGCTCTTTTACTTGGGATAATATCAGGGTTTTTAGTTATAATACCTTTTATTGGAGCTTTTATATCGCTGTTTTTAATGTTAGTAAGTTGTTATTTTTCTTACGGCGCATCGGTAGAAATATTATACATATTAATTCTATTTGCTATTGCTCATATTATTGAAGGATATATACTCACTCCTAAGATAATAGGAGATAAAATAGGGCTACATCCTGTTTGGATAATATTTGCCGTATTTGCTGCTGGTAGCGTTTTTGGTTTTATAGGTATAATATTTGCTATTCCAATTGCCGGTATAATAAAGATACTGCTATTTCATATGATTGATTATTATAAATCTAGTAAAATTTATAATAATTAAGATAAAATTTATTATGGAACAAATAACGTTTTCTTTAAATAACCAATTATCTAATAACTTTAATGATTTTATTGAATCTAGTTCAAATAGACTTGCCTTTCAATATATAAGAGATTGGCCAAAAAATTTTGGGGTTTTTCCATATTCAAAAGCTTTGATAATAAAAGGTCCAAAATCTTCGGGAAAAAGTTTTTTGGCAAATTTATGGGCAAAAAAAACTAAAGCCTTATTCTTAAAGAAAAATCATGAACTGACGAACTCTATATTAGAACACCATCAAGCGTTTATAATTGATGGGTTTGATTCTACGTGGCGGGAGCAAGATGTATTACACTATTTCAATATATTGCATGAAAATAATAAATATTTATTAATTACTTTAACGGAAATGCCAAAGCTAAGCTTAGCTGATTTATCTTCTAGAATAAATTCCGTAAATAAAGTTGATATTTCCATGATTGACGACGAATTGATGAGGATCTTGATTTTTAAGCAATTTTCTAATTTTTCAATTGTTATTAGTGAAGAGGTTATAAATTATCTTGTTAAAATTCTCCCCCGTGAGGTTCCAAAAATTTTGTCAATTATAAGTGAAATTAATCAGAATTCTCTAATCAGTAAAAGAAAGATTACTATACCTTTTATAAAGCAAATATTAGGAAACTGTATATTATAAATATATGGCAGGTATCGGAGGATTTTAAAGTTACCCGAATAATCCGTAGGCTACTTTTTATATACCAGCCTTTAGTCTTTCTGGAGTTTGCTAATAAATCTTGTGAAATCTTCGATATTAGTAAAATCTTTATATACAGATGCAAATCTTATATAAGCAACTGGGTCAATTTTTATCAGTTCTTTCATTATTAATTTTCCTATTTTTCGAGTAGTGATCTCTCTAGTATTATCACTTTCTAGTTCTAATATTATTCTATCATTTATTTCCCCGATTTGTTTTTGAGAAAAACTTCTTTTTCTTAAAGCTGTAGCTATTGATTTTTCAATTTTAGTACGGTCAAAAGGCCTTTTTGCTCCGGACCTTTTTACGACTATTAGTTCTCTTGTCTGTATACGTTCAAAAGTAGTAAAGCGACCTCCACATTTACTGCAATATCGTCTACGCCTTACTATGGAGCCTTCGTTTGTAGTTCGGGAGTCTTTTACGCCAGTTTCCGCCTTTTCACAAAATGGGCATTTCATAGTTATAAATTATGTATTTGAACAGTTAGACGCTAACAGTTGATTACGGCGTTCTAAAATTTTTTGCAAGTAGGAATCTGTTAAAAAATCAGCCCCTTTAGCTGAAGAAAAAATTTCCTTAAGGCTTTTTAAGTCAAGTTTTTCTACAGCTAATAAGGATTTTTTAGGGCATTTTTCTACATGCGATTTACTGAAACTTTTATCAAAAGCATGATATTGTCTCCATAAACTATTTTGGTAGATAATGTATTTTAAGGGTTGGTTATAGGATTTAAAGCTTTTATAAAATGATTCAGGTAGTTTATTGTTAAATGACTTTTTTAGGTTATCGTAGGAGGGATTATCAATAATTTTAGCATTTTCGAAAGGGAAAGGTTTATCCCAATCATTTGTATTTAGTTTATCACTATAAAATACCCTTACGAACGGCAGTTCTCCATAACGAACGTGCTGATGATTCCGTATACCCGAATTATCAATGGCTATCGGGTATATTTTAGATTCATCAGGATAAGCCAGTAAATTATGTGCTCCTGAGTCCCATTGGCCAAAAACAAAATAAAATATTTTTAAATTATCTTTGTCTTCCTTACTAAATTTTTTTGAATATTTCTCATATTCCCCATTCTTCAATAGATCAATAGAGGTACTAACAAAAAGCTGTAGCGAGCCTCTCATACCATTTATTTTCCTTAAAACGGTTGGAGGAATATAAGGGAAACCTAAATAAACAGAGGCTTGATACGCTGCAACTTCGGCCTTAGCATCTCCTTGGTCGTCAAGGGGTAAGCTTTTAAACACAGCTTTTATCCCATTTTCTAAAGTAATGAGAAATACCTGACCGTCAAATTCAGCTTTTTTACCTTGCTCTATTAAAACCTCTTTCATAGGTTTAATATCCGCAACTTTTGCAGTTTTAAGAATTTTGGTAATTTCAGGGTTATGCCAGCTTGTCGGATGCTCAAATTCATGGGCATAAGAGTAATTAAAACTTAAGCAAGAAATGATTAAATAAGTAATTATTAATTTTGCTGGTAATACCCTTGAAACCTCTTTATTCATAAAAATTTTTTATTTATTATGATATATTGGGAACTTTGCTGTTAGCTCTTTCACCTTTGTGAACACCATTTTTTCTGTCGTTGAATTATTCTCTGATATTTTGAGTGAATCTAATATATCGGCAATTAAATTGCCTGTTATTTCAAATTCCTTTTCTTTAAAGCCTCTTGTTGTACAAGCAGGGCTACCCAGTCTAATACCAGAAGTGATAAAAGGGGAAGTGGTGTCAAAAGGAACACTATTCTTGTTTGAGGTAATACCTGCTCGGTCTAAAGAGTCAGCAGCTAGTTTGCCAGTAAGTTTATGTTTTCTTAGATCAACTATTACCATGTGGTTGGTAGTTCCCCCGGTTAAAATATCGTAACCTCTTGTTTCAAGTGCAGCTCCAAGTGTTTTGGCATTCCTTATCACTTGCTTAATGTACTCCTTAAATTCATTTGTTAATGCCTCTTTAAAAGCAACAGCTTTGGCCGCAATTACGTGCATTAATGGCCCTCCTTGCAAGCCTGGAAAAATTGCTTTATCAATCTTTTTTGCAATTTCTGGATCATCCGAAAGAATAATACCGCCTCTTGGTCCCCGTAAAGTTTTATGAGTAGTAGAAGTTACAACATCGGTATAAGGAAAGGGACTTGGATGTTCTCCGGTTGCAACTAGGCCGGCGATATGAGCAATATCAGCCATAAGGTACGCTCCCACCTTATCAGCAATTTCTCTAAATCTTTTAAAATCAAGTATTTGCGTATAGCAGGAAAACCCAGCAATGATCAACTTTGGTTTATGCTCAAGGGCTAACCTTTCTAATTCATCATAATCAATAAGGTATGTTTTTGGATTAACGTGATATAAAACCGGTTTAAACCATTTTCCAGAAATATTTGGTGTAGCACCGTGGGTAAGGTGTCCGCCGCTATCTAAAGACATACCGAGTATAGTATCGCCCGGCTCTAATAGAGCTAAGTAAACAGCCTGATTAGCTTGTGAACCTGAATGTGGCTGAACGTTAGCATAGGAACAATTAAATAGTTTTTTAGCTCTTTCAATAGATAGGTTTTCCGCCTTATCAACTTCGTGGCATCCGCAATAATATCTTTTGCCGCAATATCCTTCAGCATATTTATTAGTCATGATTGATCCTTGAGCTGCCAGAACCGCTTTACTTACAAAGTTTTCTGAGGCTATTAATTCTATATAATCTTCTTGCCTTTTTGCTTCTGATTTTATTGCTTCAAAGATTTCAAAATCGGTTTCTTCTAGTATTTTATTAATATGATTCATAGCGACCTATTTTAGGATTAATTAAATTTTAAATATACAAAGGATGATCTTAATTTGCTATAGAAAGAATCAAAACTATTTTTCTACTAATTCACCGCTTTCATAAAAATTGGAAGCAGATTGGAAGAAACTTATTGCTTCCTGAGTTAAATCTTTGGCATCATCAATTTCATGTTGTTTGGTTCCTGATACTTGATAAGCTTTAGCTTTGGTATTTGGTGCTAATATTATCAAGTATTCGTCTTTTATGTAACCTAGTAATTGATAAGTACTGATAAAAGCTCTATTAGCTGGAAAATTTAATATATCTGAACCCCATAATTTAGTAGTGTGAGGCAGATTCAGAATTCCCAAAATTGTAGGAATTATATCAATCTGACTTGCTAAATTATTTACCTGTTTAGGTTTTAAGATGTAGGGATTATAAATCATCAATGGTATGTGATATTGTGCAACAGGCAAGTTAACTTTTCCGGCACTTGCTGCGCAATGGTCGGCAGTAATAACAAAAATGGTATCTTTAAACCACTCTTTTTTTCTTGCTTCTTCAAAAAATCTACCTATAGCATAATCGGTATATTTTACTGCTGCATTTCTTCCCCCTCCAGAAGGTAAGTCTATTCTTCCCTCCGGAAAAGTATAAGGACGATGGTTAGAAGTTGTCATAATTAGAGAAAAAAAAGGTTTCCCGGATTGGTAATTTTTATCTAATTCTACTAATCCCTTAAATAGAAGGTCTTCATCGGCTACTCCCCAAACGTTTGAGAAACTTATTTCTTCAGAAGAAAAGTCACTGCGGTCGATAACTTTATAGTTATTAGAAGAGAAGAATTTATTTAAATTATCAAAATAACTATATCCTCCAAAAATAAAACTAATCTCATATCCGGCCTGTTTAAAGATTGTGCTGGCATTAAAAAGATTCGAATTATTAGGCCGGCGAATAATAGAAGAACCGGGTGTTGGGGGAACGGATAAACTAACAGCTTCAAGCCCTCTTACAGTTCTTGTACCCGTAGCATAAAAATTGGTAAAGAAGATGCTCTCATCAGCTAATTTATCAAGATTAGGGGTTATCGAGTCGGCGTTGCCAAATTTTCCCATAAATTTAGCACTCAAACTTTCTACCATAATTACTACGACATTGTATTTTTTAATATCTAGATTATTATTTTTATTTACGTATCTCTCTATATTTTGGTTGTTTAAAAATTCCTGGTTTGGCTGGCTAATATTAGCTCTAACTATATCTACTGCAGTATCCTCGGATATTTTCTGGTAGAATTGATTATAATTTAAACTATTATTAAAAAACGCCGTAAAAAACTCATACCCACCGTTTTTTCCTATTTCTATAGCGTATCTATTAGTACTTAGAGTAAATTTTTCCGAATCATAAAATTTTGAAAAACCTAAGCTCAAACTAAACAAACCTAATGTATATATTAAGTAATACCTGATATTTATCTGCAATATTTGATTTGAAATATAACTTCTTAAAAAATAGGTCAGTATTATAGAACTTATAATAAAAGCAAATAAGATCTTATATATAGGTAGGGATTCAACTACAGTACCGATGATTTCATGAGTATAAATTAAGTAATCTACTGCAATAAAATTAAAATTAGTGCTGAATTCTTCCCAGAAAATAATTTGAGCGATTAAGGTAAATATAAGGATAGAGTTAACTAAAAAATAAGCTCCAAGTGAACAAATTTTGCGGATTTTAATTTGGTTCCGAAAAGCAATATGAAAACAGCCGCTAATTATTAATACTAAAGGAAGGAAATAGGTAATAGCTATAAAATCGTTAACAATTCCTACTAAAAATATACCAGGAAACTCAGATAGGTTTATTTGATTTTGTGTGAGTCCGAATAAGCCTAAACAAATTCTAGTAACGAATTGAAATATTAAATATATTCTAATAATTGCTAGATCAAAAAAACTTTTTAACATCTAAATAAATTATATTATT
>CAIKLL010000159.1 GCA_903828265.1 uncultured Rickettsiales bacterium | reverse complement strand
GCATTCATATTGACATGAATGAATCCTATTATTGCTAATAAAAATATTTTATATTTCATTTTTAATTTTTTATTTAAAGATGATATCTTTTAACATTGAACTATACACTTCTTTGGAGGTATACACTTTATAGGATTGTGTATGTCCTTGCGCATTTGTTATATTTATAAGCGTCTTTGTAAAAGCATCGATATTTTCCAAGCCATTGTATAAAACAGAACTTAGATCAGGCGAGCTTGCCAGATAAGCAAAAAATACATTCTGCGTTCCTGTTGGTGTGAGACTTACTGTAATTGAATTACTAGAGCCACTGTTATCAGAACCTAATGCTTGACTTAATGCTGCATAATTATAGGAACTTGACGCAGTAAATGCAAGACTTGTACCTCCCCAATATCTTTTTGAATAAGTTGAGTATGTGCCAGAACCAGAAGAAGTGGAACCAGCAGTAATTTGTCCAGTTGGATATGGATTACCTAAATTATCATTTTTAACAGTAGTTCCAGCACCATAATTTACTGTTACATTATAACTAACCGAACTGGTTATGGGTCCTGGTGAATTGATATACACTCCAGCACCCAAAGAAGTTCCCCCTTTATTATAAGTTGTCAAAGTAACATTACCTGCATCATTTTTTGTATACGTATTGGATAAGGTTACCTGTCCAGGATCATAACCGATTTCATAAGCACCAAATGCCGGACTAGCACTTATTGAAACACTAGGTGCAGTATAAGTTGGTAAAACGACTTTTGTCACAACATCGTACAAAAATTCATCCAATGTTTTTCCTTTTGCAGGAATTGTTTGACCATTAGTATATTTTCCAAAACTTGATACCCCATTAAGAACTACATCTTTGGTGAATTTTTTTGCATACATGGCTAATATAGCTGTTGTATCCACTTTTTGTAATAAATAGGTGGTATCCGATTTCTTTAATAAGAAGGATGTGTCTGTTTTCTTTAATAAGAATGAAGTATCTGTTTTCTTTAATAAGAATGAAGTATCTGTTGTATTAAATTTTTTATTAATTCTATTGGATAAACTAGCAGTATCTGCTTTTTGTAATAAATAAGAAGTATCAGTCGTTTTGAATTTAGTTCCTACATTAGTAGTTAAAGTATTTAGTTCTGTTGTATTGGCCTTTAAATTGATTCTATTAGATAAACTAGCGGTGTCTGCCTTTTGTAATAAATAAGAAGTGTCGGTTGTATTTAACTTAGTCCCAACTTTAGTAATTAATGTATTTAGTTCTGTTGTATTGGCTTTTAAATTGATTCGATTAGATAAACTAGCGGTGTCTGCCTTTTGTAATAAAAAAGAAGTATCGGTTGTATTTAATTTAGTCCCAACTTTAGTGATAAGCGTATTTAAATCAGTTGTATTGGCTTTTAAATTAATTCTATTAGATAAACTAGCTGTATCTGTTTTTTGTAACAAATAAGAAGTGTCAGTAATTTTTAATTTTAAAGCCAATTCATTTCTTGAAGCTAATGAAAGAGGTAAATTTTCGGCACTATAATCATCTACATTGCCTAACCCTATATCTTTTTTAGTTAAATTAACATTTCCGCTATAAGTATTCACCGATTGTACAGGTGGCGCTGGTGT
>CAIKLL010000158.1 GCA_903828265.1 uncultured Rickettsiales bacterium | reverse complement strand
CAGATGGACTTGGTAGCTTTGCTGTTTCTATACCCAATATATTCATAAAATATAGGTATTAACCCTTAAATTAATCAATAAACAGACCCAAAAAAACAAAAAGAGTACTAAATCTGGCAATAAATGCAAAATTTGCACTAAATATACCCACATGCCGGCAAAATGTAAACAACTTAGGCAATATTTGCCGACAAGATGGTGATTTTGTTAGGGAAATTGCTAAGTAAAAGGGTTTGGAGATCATAAATATTCTGCAGAAGGCCCATTTAAGCCCCTCGCAAATAAAATTCCAATCGGGTTCTGGGAGCTTGTCAAGGAATGCTTTTTAAAAATTGGGCATTTGATGAGTCAGTTGCATGCCTTTTTGAAGACATCGTTATAGTGTAAAAAAACCAAGTGGAGATTGCGGTTGCAAACAGATATAAATTGAAAAAATATAATGTAATCACAAGCTCTGATATCGGTATTTTTATTATTAATAAAAATGATACCGGCGTTGGATGGCAGTTATCTCAGTTCGGAACCTATGACCAAAAAGAATTAGAGGCTATTCGAGAAATAATGAGATTTTTGCGAACTTTAAATCCAAAATTAGTGGCATTGGATATTGGTGCAAATATCGGTATTCATTCAGTAGTTTTATCAAGCGAGGTCGGAGAAGGAAGGGTTTATTCATTTGAGGCCCAGCGAGTTGTATTCAATATGTTGGTCGGAAATATCGCTCTTAATTCTTTGGAAAATGTATTTTGTTACCACAATGCCGTTTCTAATCAAAATGAATTGATAGATATTCCAACTTTCGATTATGGAAAGCCAATGAGTTTTGGAAGCGTTGAATTTGGAGGCGCGCAGAATGAAAGTATTGGTCAGTCCCCGTTTTTTGGAGCATGCGAAAAGGTTCCAACAATTGTGTTGGATGAAGTCAATTTTCAGCAAGTAAATTTTATGAAGATAGATGTTGAAGGTATGGAGATTAAAGTTTTGTTGGGCGCCAAAAACTTAATAGATAAATTTAAGCCAATAATTCTTGTTGAATATCTTAAAAGCGATAAAGACGAATTAATTTATTTTTTAAAAAATATGGACTACAAAATATATATAGGCTTAGGTGCGAACTATTTATGTGTTCCAATAAACTTAAAATTTTCTCTAAGTTCTCTTCAAGCAGTGACATAATTTTTGTCTATGCTTAATGTAAACCCCTATCAATAGATATCAAGATAATTGGAATGAAAATTCATAATCAGAATCATAAACTTTTAATAAATGCATTAGATTTATTTAATAAGGGCGATTACGATAAAGTAAAAGTTATTTGTCAGCAGGTTCTGCTAAAAGAACCTAATTCCATTGATGCGAATCATCTGCTGGGCGTAGTTTTTCTTCAAAAGCAGATGTTTGCCGAAGCTTTAGGATTTATTGATCAAGCCCTGGCGGGGGATAAGAATAATGCACAGTTTTTGAGTAATCGTAGTTTGGTACTTTCTGGGCTAGGACGTTTTGAGGAGGCAATGATTGACGTAAATAAAGCTATTACCTTAGATCCATTATTTGCGGAATCCTTTTACAACAGATCCAACATTCTTATAAAGTTAGAGCGATTTAAAGAAGCGCTTGATAGCCTAGATAAATTTATATCGCTAAGGCCAAATCATTACATCGCAATGTTTGTGAGAGCTAATTTATTGAGAAAAGTGAAACATCTCGATTTGGCCATGGCGGCCTACAAAGATGTTCTTAAATTAAAGCCTGACTTTATTGAGGCCATATTAAATATTGGGCTACTACATGCGGATAATGGCTCTCTTGAGGAGTCTATGACCTATTTTGATAGGGCTTTATCCATCAGACCAGATATGTACGAGTGTTATGTAAATAAAGGCGCTCTCTTTGAAAGAATGGGTAAGTTTGAGGATGCCTATCAATGTTTTAAAAAAGCTCTTTCAATAAATCCAATAGCAAAAGATGCTCTCCTTAATGCCGGTATCGTTTCTGAAAAGCTCGGGAAGTTACAAGAGTCTTTGGATTGCTATGACCGATTACTTGAATTGGATCCAAAAAATCTAGGAGCCTATTTTAATCGCGGCTATGTTAACGAGAGGTTGCAAAGGCTTGATAATTCAATTAGTGACTATAACAAAGCGATTGAACTTGCTCCAGATCATTGGGATGCCTATTGGAATCGTGCCTTAGCTATATTGTGTAAAGGGGATTTTGAAAAAGGTTGGTTGGAATATGAAAATCGCTTCAAATTAAAAATGGCAGCAAACTTTTATTCCAGAGATGAAGTGAAAAATTCACTTTGGAATGGAGATCCTCAATTAATTCGACAAAAAGTATTACTGGTACGTTCGGAGCAGGGTCTTGGTGACACCATTCAATTTTGCCGTTATGTGAAACAACTATCAAACATGGGCGCCAAGGTTATCCTTCAAGTTCAGGGGCCCTTAATTAATCTTTTAAATGAGCTCGACGGCGTTAGTAAAGTTATTCATGAGAGTGAGCCATTACCGGAGTTTGACTATTTCTGTCATTTAATGAGCCTACCGCTGCTTCTTCAAACCAAGATCGATAGCATACCCAATCAAATTCCCTACTTAAGTGCTATTCCTGAAAAAGTGCAATTTTGGGCAGATAGACTTGGGCCAAAAATTAATAAACGCGTTGGATTGGTTTGGTCGGGTGGTTTTAGGGCTGATAGGCCGGATTTATGGCTTCTTAATAGAAGACGGAATATTGAGTTAATCAAGCTTTTAAGCTTAAAAACGGATGGCATTGAATTTCACAGTCTACAAAAAGGTGAATTGCCGGAGGCAGAGTTAGTGGTTCAGTATTTGCAGAATTGGGATGGACCGAAAATTCATAATCAAGCAGATCATCTGGAGGACTTTACTGACACGGCCGCTCTTATTGAGAACTTGGATTTACTAATATCGGTTGACACTTCTACAGCGCATTTAGCCGGAGCCCTTGGTAAGCCGGTTTGGCTGATGAATCGATTTGATACTTGCTGGAGATGGTTCTTGGAAAGAAGTGATAGCCCTTGGTATCCTACTTTTAGGATTTTTAGGCAAGAAAGCCCAGATGACTGGGGTCCTGTAATTAAAAAAATTCAACAAGAATTACAAAAGTTTGCAAAAAGTTAGCAATTTAGGGTTATTAGATCTATAAAAAGTTAGTCTTAACGGAGCCGATCCATTAAATTGGTAAAAAAAGCATTCAATATGTAGCATATTTATCCAATATAAATCGCTATCCTGTTGATTT
>CAIKLL010000157.1 GCA_903828265.1 uncultured Rickettsiales bacterium | reverse complement strand
GTTGCTCCGCTTGTAAATAATTGGACAAAAGCAAGCTGTGATGAACCTGCAAAAATAATAATAGACATTAAAAAAGTAATCAAAGCTCCAAGTCCAGCTTCGACTCCAATAACACCAAAAATAATTCCAAAAGGAACTACTGGTATCAGTAAAGGCACAACGTCTTTGCACCCTAAAAAGAAAATTTTTGATTTAATTTTGACTGACATATTTAAAAACGAACTTCAAAACTTTTTTTATTTGTGGTGGGGTTGTTTTATTATTTTTTAACTTTGAGGTAAAAGGTATTTAATAGCATTTTATATGCAATATTTAATGGTTTTATAATCATAAATACAATTCAATAGAGATTTACAGAATTTATATATAAATAGAGCCTTCATGAATCACAAAAATGGTAAAAGTTTACCTCTTTTGATTGTTGCGGCTCTTGGTGTTGTCTTTGGAGATATAGGTACATCCCCACTTTACGTTCTTAAATTATCAGTGGAAGCTACTAAAGGAAGTGGAGCAGGAATAGTGAATTCAGTTTATGGAGTATTATCATTAATCACCTGGTCTTTAATTACTGTTGTTAGCATAAAATACGTCTTTATTATTATGCGCGCCCACAATCACGGTGAAGGAGGTGTGTTTGCACTAACGGCACTACTGATTAGAAAAATTGGAAAAAAACCAAATACTAAATGGATAATAACTATACTTGGATGTATCGGCGCAGCTTTATTTTTTGGAAATAGTATAATCACTCCAGCTATCTCTGTTTTGAGCGCCGTTGAGGGATTAAAAATTTTATCACCTAAATTAGAGCCTTATATTATTTATATTTCGTTAGCGTTGGTCTCTATTTTATTTGGAATTGAAAAATTTGGAACTGGAAAAGTCGGGGCAGTTTTTGGACCTATAATGTTGGTTTGGTTTATAACAATTGGTGGTTTAGGATTATTAGAAATTATAAATAAACCTAACATTCTTAAAGCTTTAGATCCTTTTTATGGTTTTAATTTTTTATTAAATCACAAAGGAATTGCAATTACGATTTTAGGTTTTGTAGTGCTTGCAATTACTGGAGCTGAAGCTCTTTATACAGACATAGGTTATTTTGGAAGAAGACCTATTCAGACCGCTTGGTTAATAATAGTTTTTCCAGCACTTCTATTGAATTACTTTGGACAAGGAGCTCTGTTAATTTCCGATCCAAGTACAATCGATAATCCATTCTTTAGGTTAGGACCAGATTGGGCATTAATTCCTCTTATTATTCTAGCTACATGTGCAACTATTATTGCATCACAAGCTGTGATTTCAGGAGTTTTTTCAATAGCCAATCAAGCAGTTCAGTTGGGCTATATTCCAAGGCTTTTAATTAAATACACCTCAACAAATGAATATAGAGAAGTGTATTTATCTAAAATTAATATATTTTTATTTATTGGAGTTGTTTTACTCATATTAAGTTTTAAAAATTCTGCAAATTTAGCCGCCGCATATGGAATGGCCGTTACTGG
>CAIKLL010000156.1 GCA_903828265.1 uncultured Rickettsiales bacterium | reverse complement strand
TTTTTCATGTTGAGTTATCGATCTTTTGTTAAAAAATACATCATAACTCAACACTTGCTATCCTGCAAAACCAATATATCTAACCTTTTCTATTGTTGTTTATCCTAAACTGGCGTTATAATGGTTATAATTTTTATATTATGGAAAGCTGTTGGCTCTGCAGACCGTGGATTAGATGTGTATTTGAAAAGGACACGATGCTTTAGATGAAGAAATCGACAATGGCCCTTTAGATTCAAATTTCTATATTACAGTTATAATTATGACAGCGGTATTAGCCGGGGTAATTTTGTATTTTATTAAAGCAATTTTTCGTAATACAGTTTACACATTTACCAAAAAAAGCATAATTTGCAAAAGGAATTTTCCTTTCAAATCTGAAACCAAAATTCCCTATTCAACAATTAAGAACATTTCAATTAAGCAAACCTGGTCTCCTAAATCTTTCGGGACGGGATCTAGGGATCGATATTCTCCACTACTTACCAAGGTGATAATTATAGCTTCTACAGTTTAGGCAACATATCGGAAGTACAAACTTTAATTAGCAAAATGCTGCAAAAATGCTACCTTAAACTTCTTCCTTCTAAAAAAAATGAGGACAACGTAAACACTGCAAAACTTTCTATTCAACCGGACAAAAAAGGGCAAAACACAAGTTAAGGGACATCACAAATGTTTAATAGGAAGAGAATTTAATAGGTAGCAAAGGGATAAGATATTAGATCGTTTAAAAAATGATAGCTGGAGCAAAAATTTGGTCGTATCTATAAATTGGTGTCAAATACGGTATTATTTCTGACACCTTCGAAGTTGATATGTTACTAGCCTTCTGATAGTGAGAACGATAATAACTTTAGCAGCCTTAGTATAGCTTACTAAATTTTCATAAAAACCACGCGTAGGTTACACTACATAATTCATCTTTTGTGTGATTTATCTTTCGTTACTCCCATATTTGTAATCCAATAATTAAGTTACGAAAATTGTAAATTTGTCGAAAACGGTCCACTAGGGCGCGCCATTCTTCATTTTTAGGTAATTTTACAAACATATCAAACGGTGGACGCGAACAGTGTACTCTAGCTTACAGCCGTTCAATTTTACTGTCGATAAGGCTAACCGTAAATAGAGTTTTTGGCCTGGGTGCTATCAATTTCTGCGATTAATTCAAAGTTATATATGCTGGTTTCTCCAAATATTATTTATAATGATATTACTTGTTCTAGCGTAGCCGTAACCAATACTATTACTCCTAACACGAATTTGAGGATGTTTTTCATAATTAAGTATATATTATTTAATCATCAAGCTAATTTATAGAGTTATCCTACTATCAGGAACTAAATATTAAAATCGTAATATGGCTTAATTTCGACTTCACAGTAATACTTTTAGATAAAGAGTTATAGAGCTCCAGTGAAATTAAATTATTTATCAATTATGCTAGTTCATCCCCACATAAGCTAACATCTTCAGACGGCATATGTTCTAATAAATCCGATAAAAAGTTATTATTTCTATTTACCACTTGTTCAAAGCTGTCACCGGAGGGTTTAAATGCAAATGATTCATAAATTTCGGTACTGAATTCTATTAAAGCTTCTTTTAACTCTTGCAGATTTAGATTTAAATAGAAGTTCTTAACAGTATTTACTTCTTTTTTGACCTTTGGTAACAACACTGACTTCAAAATTGTTATTACCGCCTGATGAATTATCTCTTTTGCTTCTATGCCGTTTAAGTACCTATCTTTAAAAACTGATGGATCAAATAACCTATCAAAGATAATTTCTTCATTCAATTCATTTATTGTATTTAGCCAACCTAAAAGTCTTACATGATTAGATAACTCTAAATCATGAATCCTCTCATAACGAAAACCTGTAAGATCAATGTTGATTACTTTAAACTTCTCTTGGTCTTTTACTATTAGCATATTATCAGGACTTATATCAGCGCTTTCTCCCCAAATTTGTCTGTGTAAAATCGCTGCAAATACTCCATCTAACCCGTGTGTGCTAATTAGTATGCTAAATGCTTCAGTTGCTTCAGCTATAGTCTTATTAGTACTTACAAAAATCTGCTTGATTAGATGATCAAAACCTATTATATCTCCGCGAAGCATTTTTGAACCTATATAAACAATAGATTTATCTGTTTCCATTAAAACCATTGCTGTAGGAATATTTTCTATATTCAAGTAAGTTGCGTGGTAAAGATTTACGATATTTTGGGAAAAAACACAATTAATCACGTCAAATAAAGCAGGTAACCCTATGTATTCAGATAATAGAGCATTATATTTGACCATTTCTAGTGTTATATTGTAAACATCATAAACATTAATAGATTCACCTTTTTTAATCCCCTCTAATACTGATGTAAATACTTGATTATCTTTTACTAAACTACAAAAAGAATCGTATATTTCTTTACCTACTTCTGGTTTAGTAGGTTGCTTTAAAAGCCTAAAATAATCATTTGGTATAAATTTACTTAACTTCTTTTCTATTTTGAGATTATCATTATTTAAATAATGTTCGGCTACTTGCCTAAGTAGGCTAAGCGTTATACCTGCTTTTACTATAATTAGACTTTGGCTGTTATTTTCCTCTAAACTAACTAAGTGCCCAGTATCAGTTCTACCCTTCGGCCTATCTCCTACAAATTTAATAATATAATCTGCTGTTTTTTTATCCTCAGAATCTAAGTCCAGGGTAAATTTATAAATTAAAGGTATTAACGGTGTTTTTATTTTCATATTAACTCTTGTAGATAAATTGGTTTTACTACTTCAATACTTAAGAGCCCTACATATGCAATCTATAATTCTACAAGAATTAGCAAATAGGATAAAATAATAAGGCAAGCTTTTAGAGATAGAACGCCCTCTAAAATAAAAAATCCTTCAATTGCTACGAAATATTTAGGCAAAAACGGCCAAAGAATTGTTGATGATTCAGGATGGTTACGGTCAGGAGATAAGGCATGCTTAGATGAAGACGGTTTCATTATCCTTTACGGCAGAAAATAAAGTTTTAAAAAACATTGGAATAAAAATTTATCACCTAAAATAAATAGTATGCGCACGCTTCACCAATCAATCTTAACGGTGGATAAACCTGAATTTATTACTCTTCTTTTTTACCTAATGTTCTGAATCGTATTATTCCAATTTTTATAGTGCTCTTAATAAATCATAGGTTAACAAATTATCCGATGGCGTTGATAGTAAAGGTAACATTTTCTTGAGCTAGAGAAAAATATCACTATTTTATCAACTATTGATTAAAAAGCTCAAAACTATTTAATGATTGATTTTGAAACTCCTACCCTACTTAGTAAGGGTTTTCTGTTAATCACATTACTTTGGATCTACCCTAGTTTGTGTTTAGCCTCTGGAACCGGCAGTATATATTACCTAGACCCAATGCCTCCAAGACCGATGAGCATTAGAACAGGCATTGAACCAGCCCTCCCTACTGGCGGCGAAAACGCTCTAGAGGAAATAGGACCGATGCCGCTAAGACCGATGAGTATTAGAACAGGCATTGAGCCAGCTCTCCCTATCGACGGCGAAAACGCACTAGAGGAAATAGAGCCGATGCCGCTAAGACCTATGTATATTAGAACCAGCATTGAGCCAGCCCTCCCTACTGACGGTGAAAATGCTCTTGAGGAAATAGAACCGATGCCGCCAAACCCGATGAGCATTAGAACAAGCATTGAGCCAGCCCTCCCTACTGGCGGCGAAAACGCTCTTGAGGAAATAGAACCAATGCCGCTAAGACCGATGAGCATTAGAACAGGCATTGAGCCAGCCCTCCCTACTGGCGGCGAAAACGCTCTTGAGGAAATAGAGCCAATGCCGCCAAGCCCGATGAGCATTAGAACCGGCATTGAGCCAGCCCTCCCTACTGACGGCGAAAACGCTCTTGAGGAAATAGAACCGATGCCGCCAAGCCCGATGAGCATTAGAACCGGCATTGAGCCAATCCTCCCTACTGACGGCGAAAATGCTCTTGAGGAAATAGAACCGATGCCTCATGTTCAAAATGAATTGAGGCATGAAGTACAACATCCGGCAGAGCATAAGGTGGAACAAGCTGCTACCCCTCCTCTACCACCTGCACATCCCGCTCCTCTACCACCTGTATCTCTGCCTATGGTTTCCACTCCTATACCTAAATCCCCTCCAGAACCTCCTCCAGAAATCCAAGTGGATAGTACTTATGCTAATAGTACTATTCAAAAACCAAATGTAATTATGAACTGTCTCATAGATGATTTCGACATGATTTCAATCGCAGTTAGTAATAGACTTAGTAATTTATTTGAGAAAAAGGTAGAAGCCGAAATAGTAGACCGAAAAAAGTTTTGGAAAAGATTTTTAAAAGAACATACTAAACAACAAGATTTAAGTAATGTTACTATTTTTGGTAATAAACAACAGGGCTATATCAATGGGTTTGATACAAAATTAAATGAGAAGGTGATATTAGGGGTAGCACTTTTCAAGGGAATTTCTAAAACATATTTTTATAGACATACAAAAAATATACAGAATTCACAAATAAATTCTCTGATATTATACAACTCCCTTACCCTGACAGATAAGGTTATGGTTAATAGTAATGTGCAATATGGAGAATCATTGCTACAACATACAATAGATTATCAGCCATCTATTAGAACTCGATCACGTAGTAAAATGTTCAAAGCAGGTATAGAAAGCACGAATATGTATACATTAAATAGAGATACAATAATTAAACTATCCTTTCGCACTACATATTCACATTTTGATATTTATCAATTTTATAAAAAAAATAGAGAAGTTGAAGTTCTTATAGCAAGAAGAAAAACTCAGTTCTTACTTAATACGACTAAACTCAGTTTTAAAAAACTTTTAACCCACCAAGGGATTATTATAAAACCGGTTTTTTATGTAAAAATAGAAAATTTAGTCAGTATAAAAGGTTTTTCTAATAGTACAGTAATTACGCAAGATAATTACTGTTGCATAAAAAATCAATATTTATTGCACAAAAAACCTAGGCTTAATTTAGGTATTAGCCTAAATATTTTACACAGAAAAGCGCTCCGTTTTAAAATACGTGGAAATTATAGTTTTGATCGCAAAGTTGAAAGTAAGTATATTGCAACGGCTTTTTTATATAATTTGTAAAGTAACATTATATTTAGAAAATCTTTCAAAAAAATACTATACACTGAATCAACTATAGGTTAAAAAGGTTTCAGTATATTATTTCTTATTTTTTAGAATAAAGGTTACTGATTTATTCTAGAGCAATATGATATTTTGGCCTCGATATTATTATACCAAAAATGAATTGGAGAAATTTTTTTATATGAAACGAGAAGAGGAAAAAGAAAATAAGAAACGAATTAATTCTGAAGTAATAAATTTTCAAGTAATGTCTCCTAATGTGTTAGCTACCTACTATTTAAGGAAGGCTGATAATAAAGCCTTTACAAAAGAATACGAAGAATCTGCCAAGCTTTATAAACAAGCTATAGACTGTTTCAAGGTAGCAATATCTATAAATATAGCCATAAGTAAAAACAATTATACGCATGCTATCTGCAATTTGGCTACTGTGTTATATAATAATGGGTACTACGAAGAGGCAGTAAAAGTTATTGTTGTACCCCAGAATTTACAAAAATATATTAATGCGGAAATACTAACCGACACACAAAAAAGTCTATATTATAATATTGGGTATTACCATATTAAAGAAGGAAATCTTCTTATAGCCCTGCACTACTTAAGTATATCTAATGGAATTAGCCGAGAGGTTGATACTCTATATAATATGGGATATGTAGAAAATCTTCAAAAACACTTTAAGGAAGGTCATAATTATTATGATCAAGCGTCACAACTGGCTATTAACTCCGGTAAAGGAAACCCCTTACTGATCCATAAAGCAATAAAAAATAATATTACAGAATATTTTATTGAGTTGTGCCACACTAGTGATCCCATGGATAAATTTGAAAGCTTAGCAGGTAGGGAAACCACATATAAAAAAGTATATGAAGAGCTTCCACATTCATGCTTAAAACATGCAAAGCACCTTCTTAGCGAGTCTTTTCCTGTTACTGATGTACAGAAAAGCATTACAGATGTAAATACAGCGGTGTTAATGTTCAATCGACTGGCCAAGCTTTACACCCAAGTAACAGAGGAATCAAGGCAACAATTGTTATCCTTAAAAGTACAAGTTAGCCATGATTATTGGGATTTACTAAATACTTACTCATATATTAAAACTAAACAATGTTTACCATCCTATGAAGTAGATGAACGCTTAGATGATACTAGCGCTATATTAGGTTCTAGAGTAGAATTATTGGAAGAGTCTTTTAGCGAAAAACCAAGCGTAAGAAAATTACTGAAGGAATTCACAGATAACCAACCATGTGAATTAATATTAGAATACTTATTTAGTGATTACGATACTATAGTTAATATTACTTTAGAATATCTGGGAGAAGAAGATATATGCACCCAAATGGCTGGACTGATACAAGAGAAATTATCCGTAGAGGGGGATTCTAAATGATTAACTTATAATCATTCTTCTTAGATTTACTAATAACGCAAGATGCCCCAAAAAGTCTTTTTTGGAGCACCATAGATATAAAACAAACCTAAAAATTTCCTAGCGAGAATAAAGCTCGATTATCTTATTAAAATCGGCTTCAAACGGATAAGGAATATCAGAAATCGAAGGAGTTCTTACAAAAGCACCGGACATAGAGTCAGCATCTAAAGACAGGTAATTAGGAACTGATCTTTCTAGTTTTTGAGCAGATTCTGCACAAATTACTATTTGTTTTGAGGAATCCTTAAGTTCAATTATATCGCCTTCTTTTACTCTTAAACTTGGTATATTGACTTTTTTGCCATTTAATTTCACATGCTTATGCGATACTAACTGCCTAGCAGCAAATATTGAAGGTGCAAGATTTAACCTATAAACCACCATGTCTATTCTTTTTTCAAGCAAGCCGGCAAAATTTTCTGCCGTATTACCTTTCATTTTATTAGCAAGAGTAAAGGTATTTCTAAACTGTTTTTCAGTTATTCTACCGTAATGTGCTTTAACAAGTTGTTTAGCTTGTAAGTGAGTGCCGTAATCTGAAGTTTTAGGGCGTCCACTAGGACCATGCTGACCTGGGCGATAATTTTTTGTATTAAAAGGATCTTTTGCATCTCCCCACACACTTTTACCTAGTCTTCTACTTGCCTTATACTTTGCCTTAATGATTTTAGTCACTCTATCTATACCTAATTTAGTATTTAAAATTCACTTTCCGTCGATTATATAAATACTATTTAAAAAAGTCAAACTCAAAAATAAAAGTTACCCAAAGGTTTTATTAAAATGTTCACAGCTAATTTTTATCTTTACAACAAACAAATCAATCAGCTCGAGCTAAGCATAGATTATTGACTGAAATGGAATAGCACCTTAAACCCTTCTAAGGTAAATTTTCTAGCTATCCTTTTTTCTTTTCGCCTTGGTTTTTACAGCTGGTTCGGTTTTTTGATTTTTTTGTTCAATTAAAGTCATTGCTTGCTTGATATCAACATTGAAAGGGTCAACATTTTTAGGTATAGAGACAAATTTATTTTGGTATTTTAAATATGGCCCAAAACGGCCTATACCCATTAAAATTTCTTCCCCCGAATGTAAATGATAGCCAATTAAAATAGGTAAATTAAGCAATTTTACCGCAACGTCTAAAGTTATAGTATCAGGATTTATACTTGGCGGGAGGGCTGACCTTTTTTGCTTATCTTTAGGTGAACTTGCTTCCCCAAGCTGTACGTACCATCCATATGGACCTTTCCGAAGCGTTATTATATTACCATCCTTATCGGTCCCTAATTCCTTATTATTGGCAGGTTCAGTTACCGGAGCATTTTGATCAGAAATTTGATCCATACCCTTGGAAATCGGTTTTTTATACTGACAAGTAGGATAATTATTACAGGCCAAAAATGCGCCAAATTTACCCAACTTTAAATTAAGTATACCATCTGGGCAGGAAGGACATTTTTTGTTTTTTTCAATAATTTCTTTATTCCCATTTTTACCTGCAAATAAATGGTATTCAAGGGATTTTTCAACGTATTCTATTACTTCACTAATTTTGCGATTGCTAACTTCTCCTACATTATCGTTAAATCCTTTCCAAAACTCGGAAAGTAATGATTTCCAACCAACATTTCCCTCGGCAATTTTATCAAGATCTGTTTCTAACTCAGCAGTAAAATCGTACTGTACATATTTTTCAAAAAAACCGACCAGAAATGCTGTTACTAATCTACCGAGCTCACTTGGAGTAAACCTTTTTTTATCCATAGTAACATATTGCCTGTCTTGCAATACCGAAATTATTGTTGCATAAGTGGAAGGTCTGCCAATACCTAATTCTTCTAATTTTTTTACTAAGGTAGCCTCGGAGTATCTCGGCGGCGGTTCCGTAAAATGTTGTTCCGGAATAATTTTTTTAGTAGCAATATCTTCTCCTTCCGTCAACGGAGGTAAAATTCTAGAGTTTTCCTCCTTGTTATCATCTATACCTTCCTGATAGATTTTATAGAATCCATCAAAAGCAATTGTTGAACCAGTAGCTCTTGCCATAAAACTTTTATCGTCAGAAATAAGATCAACTCCCACCATATCTATCACTACTGCTTCCATTTGGCATGCTACAGTTCTTTTCCAAATTAAATCATAAAGTTTTAATTGATCAGCATCTAAATTTTTAGCTAATTTTTCAGGTAATAGATTTATATCTGTCGGTCTAATTGCTTCGTGAGCTTCTTGAGCATTTTTAGATTTAGATTTGTAGATAATTGGTTTAGTTGGCAAGTACTTAGCTCCGTATTTTTCTCCAATAAGTTTCCTTATACTATCTACCGAATCAGCGGCAAGTGTTGTGCCATCTGTTCTCATGTAAGTAATTAACCCTAGCGTTTCACCTCCAACATCGATTCCTTCGTATAATTTCTGTGCCACCTGCATTGTTTTTTTAGCACTAAAACCAAGTTTTCTTGAAGCTTCTTGTTGCAAAGAAGAGGTAATAAAAGGAGCAGATGGATTTCTCTTTTGCTGTTTTTTTTCAACTGCTAAAACTTGAAATTTACGGGAACTCAATTTCTGAACTATTTCACCTGCTTGCGCCTGATTAGTAATAGAGAATTTTTCTAGTTTATTGCCATTTACATGGGTTAACCGTGCGACAAAAAGATCTCCCTTACTCCCAAGCATATCAAGTTTAATATCCCAAAATTCTTTGGAAATAAAACGCTCAATTTCGTCTTCTCTTTCACAGATTAACCGCAAGGCAACTGATTGGACACGACCTGCTGATCTGCACCCCGGTAATTTACGCCATAAAATCGGGGACAAGGTAAATCCAACTAGATAATCTAAAGCTCTTCGGGCTTGTTGAGCGTTAACTAAATTACCATCAACGGTTCTTGGATGAGCTATCGAATCAAGTACAGCCTTTTTGGTGATTTCATTAAAAGCAATACGCTTAAATTTATTATAATCCTTAATCACTTTTTCAGACTTTAGCACTTCCATTACGTGCCACGAGATAGATTCCCCTTCACGATCTGGATCAGTCGCTAGATAGATTTCACTAGCGCTTTTTGCCGATTTTATGATTTCATTAACATATTTAGAAGATTTATCGGAAATCTCATATTTCATAGCAAAATCCTTTTCCGGTAATACAGATCCATTTTTAGAAGGTAAATCTCTGATATGACCAAAAGACGCTATGACTTTATAGTCGTTACCTAAATATTTGTTGATAGTTTTTGCCTTTGCGGGAGATTCAACAATTACTAATTTCATACAAACCTAAATTAATATATTAATGAAATTTTATTACCGGCAGATCTTGTAATCTTACCCGCAAGTTCGAGTTCCAGAAATACTGTGTACAATATCGGTAGTTCTAGTTGCAACTGCTGTGCTACTACTTCAAAAGTTACTTCAGAAGCTGAGAGTAATTGAATTACTGCAGCACGATTCTTATCAGTCACTTGAAGGTTACTATTATTTCCCATATAAAGGCTCATATTATTAAAATAACTTGCTTTTTCTTCCAATTCTTTTTGAAATTTCTCTTTAGACACCACATTTATTAGGATATCCTCAACAGATTCAAGCAGATATGCACCATTTTTTATTAACTGGTTGCTGCCCATGCACCTTGGGTCCAGTGGAAAGCCAGGTACGGCAAAAACATCTCTATTTTGTTCAACGGCCAAATTTGCAGTGATTAATGATCCGGATTTCATACCGGCTTCAATTACTACCGTGGCAAGAGCAAGTCCCGATATAATCCTATTACGCTGAGGAAAATGCTGACTAAGCGGCTTACATCCTATAGGCAACTCTGCTAAAAGCAAACCATTTTTTGCTATTTCTTCGTACAAAGTTTTATTTTCCGGTGGATATATGTGATCTATGCCTCCAGCTATTACGGCAATTGTATTGCCTAAACTACTGGAGTGGACTGCTGAATCAATTCCCCTCGCAAGACCGGAAACCGTAACGTAACCAGCTTTTACAAGATCCTTGGATAATTTTGCTGCGAAAGCTTTACCGTTAACTGAACTGTTTCTAGCCCCCACTACCGCAATAATTTTTTCATGATTTAATAATGATATATTTCCTTTATAGGATAAAACAGGAGGAAAATCAGGAATTTGCAATAATAATTCAGAGTAATTTAGGTCTTTATAAGTTATTAAATAGCTATTATTTTTTTCTAGTTCTTTAAGTTCCTTAAAAGCAGAATCCTTAGAATAAACCTTAATTGGTTTTGCTCTTCCTCCTTTAACTGAGAAATCCTCTACATTTTCTAATGCACGAGACGCTGAACCAAAAAATTTTATCAGATTAAAAAAGGTCTTAGGACCAACATTTTCACTTCTGATAAGCCTTAATATATCTATAGTTTCATCAGAATAGGCAGGAGCTTTATTATTGACAAAAAGATTCTCTAACATGTATTAAAACCCCTGCAAGTATCCTTTTATAATCCTTCAGCGTGCGAGGTCAAGTAATCAGAAACTCCCTGTTTTGTAGCATTCATCCCTTGATCACCTTTTTTCCAACCTGCTGGACAAACTTCACCGTGAACATTATGATGGTCTAACGCATCAATCATTCTGAGGGTTTCGTCAACATTTCTACCAAGAGGCAAATCATTTACTAGATAATGCCTTACTTTAAAATCATCATCAATTAAAAATGTACCTCTAAACGATATACTTTCATCACTAAGTACGTTATAAGCTTTAGAGATTTCTTTACTCAAATCTGACACTAATGGAAATTGAACATTTCCTATCCCTCCTTTATTCACCGACATTGATTTCCAAGCATGGTGTGAAAAATGGGAATCAACACTTACAGCTACTACTTTAGTGTTTCTTGAATTAAACTCTCCTAGTCTATTATTAAAAGCAATAATTTCCGAAGGACAAACAAAAGTAAAATCGAGTGGATAGAAAAATAAAATCCCTTTATAGCCTTTTAAATAAGTTTTTAAATTAAAATTGTTGTCTATTGAATCATCGGGCATCACTGCTTTTGCTGTAAAATCAGGCGCCAATTTACCTATATATACTGTCATTTTAGCTCTCCTTATAAATTTATAATTTTAACAACCAGATAATATATATAATATTTTTTTAAATCAACTTAAAGAAGAACCCCTTATATACAAATAATAATTCAAATAATA
>CAIKLL010000155.1 GCA_903828265.1 uncultured Rickettsiales bacterium | reverse complement strand
TCAGATATATCCCGCTTTAATGCCATGCTCTTGTTCCCTCTTCCTTTCGAATTTAGGTAAGGCATTCGCCTCAAGGTCAACTTCTCTGAACCTTGCTTAGCTTTGCTAAGTATTTCTTAACGCGCTACCATGGCGCACTAGCTCCAAAAATAATAAGTCGGTTATCTGATTAAGGATTTGGCTTTTTGTCTCTCCTAATTCTCCTATCTTGCGAGCATAATGTTTGAAGAACACCTCATAATTATCGCATAACGTATCTAGTAAAAAATCTTGGTCATATACTAAATCGCTAGCTTTTTTATAAAAAGGCTCTCTGTAAAGTCCGCTATTGTAAAATTTTGTCATATTATTAATCCTCATATTTTATTTGATTTATAAATGCCCCTCCCGCACCCTTAATTAATACGGGGGAGCGGTTTAATTAAAGTGCTGATTTTGCTAGAATTTGCCCTATCCTCTGATATAGATCTTTGCCCACTACATACTCAAAATAAGCTTTTTCTCTTTTATGAAAATATGTGCTTCGCTTATCTATCATTCCGCATACAAGCACCTGATAAGCATCAAGCTTCGGTGACAAATTCATGCCACATCCCCCTAGCGATAGAAGTTTAATATCACCGAAAATAAAAGGTATTAAGTCGCACTCAATAGCTACCTGCTTATTAAAGGCAAGAGGCTCAAAATATACAGGCCAGTAGCTTAGAGCTTCAAACAATCTCTCTTCTATTATTTCTCTAATTCTATCTTCGTTGTCTTCGTCTTCTATCTGCTCTTGGTAATAGTTTGATAGTAAATCAAAGTCGTAGCTAAGATCGTCGATATTGCTTGTTATCTTATCAAGTGCAATTCTGTGTTTAGTAAAAAACGGAGGCTCATATAGCCCGCTATTAAAAAACTTTCTCATAATTATTAATCCTCATATTTTAAAGTTAAAATTCGTAAGCCTAATGGCTACCTTTATGAAAGCGCAGCTTTCATCCCTGAGGTGCATGCGAAGCAAGATAAGATAAGTCAAGGGCAAGGAGCGTAAGCGTCCCTTGACTTATCTTATTTGCGTAGTATTTCTTTTTTTTGATTGATCTTATTGTCTTAGATAACGATGCTAAAAAAGGTACGCGTTAAGTCTTTGAGTGGTTGTTATTGATAATCAACGTGTTGTATGGTAATTATGCTTTAAGCTAAATAAAAAAATAATGAGGAATAAATGAATAAAACGGAATTCGTAAAACATATTGCGCAGCAGCATAATTGTTCCCAAGTAGAAGCAGACAAAATAATAAACATGTTTACCTCTTCGGTAATTGACGCACTTAGCAAAGGCAATGAAATATCCTTAATCGGTTTCGGTAGTTTTTCTGTACAAAAAGTTGAAGCAAGAGAGGGGCGTAATCCTAGAACGGGCGATACGTTGAAAATTGCCGCCTACAATCAACCTAAATTTAAGGTCGGTCAAAAACTAAAAGATGCCGTTAACAAAAAATAATAATAAGATAACTTCGAGGATAACATGATTAACAAGATAACCTTAAATAAGCTATATATTGCTAGCACTTTGCTGCTTTGTATCCTTACTTATTTGTTGAATTATTGTACTACTATAACGGGTGCGCACTCGTATTTACGATAATTGCTATTGCGGTTAATGCAACAACCGTTCTATACGGTAGATTTAAAGGATTAATAGGACTAGGTTTTGCCGTTGTGATTAGCTTTGCTCTTCTTTGGAAACTTCCTTACTATATTGACGGACGCCTAGTAAACGGCTTGGTAGTTGCTTCGTTTTCATCTCTGATAATATCCCTATACTTCTCTACATCCGCTTTGACAAGATTCTATAGTAGATTCGGTTTTGTAATAGCAAACGCCCTATCCTTAGGTATAGCGGCTATAATAGACGGATTTATTATGAGATTATTCTTTACTATTAACCACAACTTTTCCTATGCAAGAATCATGGATATTTTTAACAGGGAACTATCTTACAAAATCTTGTACGGGCTTTTAGCTTCCGCTATTATATTCTTCGCTTTGAAACTGTTAAAAAATGACGCTAAGGCAAAAGCCTAACCGAAATTAATAAACTAATTGATATATTATGGAAGAAGAACGAACTAACGGCAATAGTCGTAAAAATAAATGGGTATTAGCTATAACTGCCGTTATTGTACTGACCGGAAGTAACATTTATTTTTTTACTAAATACAATGAACAATCCAAACTAATTGAGCATCAAGTACACTATATTAATGAACTAGAAGCAAATATTACTAAAAGTAGTACGGATAACGATACTAATGCGCATTTTGATCAGCTATTTAATTGTACTTGGAATGCATTTAAGCATCAGTTTTTAGATGTAGAGAATATTATTACTAATTCATGGAACAATGGTATTATTCATCATAATCAATATTCTTCGTATCGGTATCTTAGTATAAATACTACGGACAAGGAGTATAACATTAAAATTGCCTTACCGGGTTTTTCTAAAGAGGAAGTCTCGTTAGAATTATCGGATAATATGTTAACCGTAAGTGCTAACACCGTTAATCATAATACTAACAAAGATGATGATAATACCGATGCGGACAATAACAACCCGGAGCATATAACTAAGACGATTCAATCAGTAAGAATACCGAGTGATATAGACTCGGATAATATAAAAGCCACTTTAAATAACGGATTGCTCATTATTACTTTACCTCGAATAAACGACGGTTCTGCTAAGGAAGCTAAAATAATACCGATTAACTAAAATATTAATTATCCCGCTCTATGTTAAACTTTATAGAATATACGGTATCTTATCAAGAGCATTTGGGATATGTTGCTGCGCTACTTGGGGCATTATCGTTTTTACCGCAACTGATTAAAGTATGGAGATTTCGTTCAGTTAAGGATATATCGCTTGCTATGTATATAATTTATACTACGAGCGTAATATTATGGTTAGCCTACGGGATTATTATAAAATCGACTCCTTTGATTACGGCGGAGATATTAACTCTAGTTTTAGTATCGGCAATTCTTATTATGAAATATATATGGAGATAACTTGCCGCAAGGCTAACGCATTAATAGGAAAACACTACATTTAAAAATTAGGATCGACAATGATAAACGAAATTATAGAAGCAGATAAGCTAAAACAAATAATATCTAAAATAGAAACTATTGAAGAAGAAAGAGCGGAGTCCGCAGATCTTTTAAAAGACGCTTTTAACGAAGCAAAATCCATGGGTTTTGACGTAAAAATAATCAAATACGTACTAAAACTTTGCAAAAAGGATAAGAAAAAGTTAGAGGAAGAGGATAACTTAATCGACCTATACCGAGGAGCTTTGGGTGTTTAAAAATAAGTAGAGGTAACGGTAAACAAACGAGGACACAGGGTAGAGGCTCTAGGAGCTATTTTGCGTGATCGCAACCGACCTCATAGAGGGTTTTGTTTGTTTATCTTAGTCATATATGCTACCAATATAGTATTATGACCGATTTGTCGAATTATTATTAAGCCCTCTTGTTAATCCTTAATGAACTATTGACTCTTGTGTTCGGCATCGGTAATTTTACCTATAAGGCTTATAAGGATGAAGTAAAGCAATAGTTTATATTGCAGCATAACATATAGTTTCTAGAAAACCGCAATCCGATTGATTATTTTATCAAATTTGGGAGCAAGATAAAATCAATCGCTAAATAAGGTAATATTTATGACAAAAAATATAAAAACAATAGAAAAGGTAAGTTTAGAGCCTATTGAAAAAAAATTATGGGAAGCTGCCGATAAGTTACGAAAAAATATTGATGCGGCAGAATATAAGCATGTCGTATTAGGTCTTATATTTTTAAAATATATTTCGGATACTTTTGAAGAGCTGCATGAAAACCTTAAAACGGGCAAAGGTGAGTATGAGAATGCGGATCCTGAAGATCGGGATGAATATAGTGCTAAAAATATATTTTTTGTTCCCGTTACCGCTCGTTGGTCATATATACGTTCTAGAGCAAAACTACCTGAAATAGGAAAGGATATCGATAATGCAATGGATGTTATCGAAAAAGATAACCCGTCGCTTAAAGGCGTATTACCGAAAGTATTCTCTAAAGGAAATATTGATCCTATAAGTCTTGGTAAGCTAATTGATGAGTTTAGTAAAATTGATATCGATAATACTAAGACTCGTAGTGCAGATTTGTTGGGACACGTATTTGAATACTTTCTTGGAGAATTTGCATTAGCAGAAGGTAAAAAAGGCGGTCAGTTTTATACACCTCGGTCCGTAGTACGATTACTTGTAGAAATGCTCGAGCCTTATAAAGGACGAGTATTTGACCCGTGTTGCGGATCGGGAGGTATGTTCGTTCAGTCTGAAAAGTTTATAGAAGAACATCAAGGACGAGTAAACGATATATCTATTTACGGACAGGAAAGTAATCAGACTACGTGGCGTTTAGCAAAAATGAATTTAGCCATCAGAGGTATTGATAGTAGTCAAGTTAAATGGAACAATGAAGGGTCGTTTCTTAATGATGACCATAAAGATCTAAAGGCGGATTATATTATCGCAAATCCGCCTTTTAATGTTAGCGACTGGAGCGGTGAACTGCTAAGAGGGGACGGGCGTTGGCAATACGGAGAACCTCCTGCGGGTAACGCTAACTATGCCTGGATTCAACATTTCTTATATCATCTTGCACCAAACGGTCATGCCGGATTTGTTTTATCAAAAGGGGCTCTTACTTCTACAACATCAGGGGAAGGGGATATTCGTAAAGCATTAATAGAAGCAAGGTTAGTTGATTGTATAGTTAATCTGCCTGCTAAATTATTTCTCAATACACAAATTCCTGCATCGCTTTGGTTTTTACGTCGCGGTAAGTCGTATCGGAAAGATGAAATATTATTTATCGATGCTCGCAACCTCGGTCATTTAATTAATCGCCGCACTAAGGAATTATCAGAAGCCGATATAAATAAAATCGCCGATACCTATCATCAATGGAAATCGGAAAACGATGGGTATAAAGATATAAAGGGTTTTTGTAAAGCCGCTACCATTGATGAAGTTGCTAAATTAGATTACGTACTAACTCCGGGGAGATACGTCGGGCTTGAGGAGATAGAGGACGACTTTAATTTTACCGAACGTTTTATCTCTTTGCAAAAAGAATTCCAACAACAGCTAGAAGAAGAAGCCGCTCTTAATAAAAAGATTATTCAGAATTTAGCAAAGGTTAAAATTAATGGATAAAAGCTAACAGAAACTAGTACAGTTCCTTTTTGGAATGTACTGAAAAAGAAGCAATAAACTAAGGAAAGTAAAATGCAATTGATATTAGAACCGCTACAAAAAGCTATTAATGCCCTTCTCAAGGCACTCAATGAATATGACAATAACCCAAATGAATTTGTAAAAGATTCATGTATTCAACGTTTTGAATTTACCTATGACTTATCACAAAAAATGATTAGGCGTTACCTTGAAAATACGGAAGCAAATCCTGAAGAATTGAAAGAAATGGATTTTCAAGGCATCATTCGTAAAGCCTATGAAAAAGGTTTAATTGTCGGTGAATGGGAAGATTGGAGGGAATATCGAAAAGATAGAGGATCAACTTCTCACGCGTATAATGAAGATGTAGCAGATCAGGTATTTCGTAACATTCCCGATTTTTTAAAAGAAGCACAAGCATTATTATCAGAGTTAGAAAAACGTAATGATAACAACTAAGCCAATAGATATTGAAGATGCACACGCTGATATTCTGCAAAATGCCTTTAAAAAGCATTTATCGAACGGGATACATGTTTATGCTTTTGGATCTCGCGCTAATTGGCAGGCAAAACGTGCATCAGATCTGGATCTGGCAATTGATGCTAACGATGCATTAAAAAGAAATATTGGCAACTTGGAAGAGGAATTAAGTCTATCCGACCTACCTTATAAAGTAGATATTGTTAATCTAAATAGTATTTCAGATAGTTTTCGTAAGGCTATCATGCCTGATTTAGTGCCTATATTGTGGGATTGGAGGGAGATCAAAATTAGCGAGATAGTAGAAGTAATAGGCGGTGGTACTCCAAAGACTTCAGTAAAAGAATATTGGAATGGCGATATTCCTTGGCTTTCCGTGGCTGATTTTAACTCAGGAAAGAAATATGTTTATAATGCTGAAAAACATATAACGACCCTCGCTCTTAACAAAAGTAGCACGAATATACTGGCCAAAGGAGATATTATCATTTCAGCTCGTGGTACTGTTGGAGTAGTTGCAATGCTTGCTACAACCATGACATTTAACCAGTCTTGTTATGGCATAAGAGCTAATCAAAAATCTTTTAATGGTTATATTTACTATTTACTTAAGGATGCAGTTCATCACTTGCAAAGGATTTCTCATGGCGGTGTTTTTAATACCATCACTCGTGATACCTTTAAAGAAATAAAAATCTCCCTCCCTCCCATTTCTGAACAAAAGGCAATAGCCTCTGTATTATCAAGCATAGACGATAAAATAGACCTTCTTCACCGTCAGAATAATACTTTAGAGTCTATAGCTGAAACAATCTTTCGACAGTGGTTTATTGAAGAAGCGGATGATAGTTGGTTTCATGATGAGTTAAGAAATTACGTTACAGTTATAGATAATAGAGGTAAAACCCCTCTCTATTCTGAAGAGGAAACATGCTATCCATTGATAGAGGTTAATGCCCTTGGTAAAAAAAACAGGCTTGTAGATTATGCATTAATAAAAAAATATGTTAATAAAGATATTTTTGATCATTGCTTTCGTAATAAATTAACAAAGTATGATACCCTATTGTCAACAGTTGGAAGCATTGCTGCTATTTCTATGTATGTATTAGACCTTGGAAATATTGCCCAAAATGTTATTGGCCTTTCAGCTAAAGGTATCTCTCCTTTTTACTTGTATCAATGCTTAAAACATAAAATACACGAAATTTTATTATTAGACATAGGTGGAGTACAACCAAGCATTAAAGTACCTCATTTGTTATCATTGGCAATACCTATTCCACCTTCTAACTTGCAGCGTGTATTTGAAAATCAACTTATAGATTTTGTGTCTAAAATGGAGATCAATTACCAGCAAATTCAAACTCTAGAATGCTTGCGCGATATGCTTCTACCCAAATTAATTAGCGGCGATATCAGAGTTGAATATGAAGAGGTATCATGACGAAGATAACCGAATCGGAGATCGAAGAGTTTGCGATTAATCTCCTAGAGAAACAAGGTTATCGGTATGTGTAGGACCAGTGTTAAGAACGAGGGCATTCGGGACATCGGGATTAAAATTTGTTAACACATATGGTATATTGTAAGATCAAATTGGAAAGTCTTTAATCTTTTTTTCATATTCAGGTTGGCAATCACCTAGTGACAATTTTG
>CAIKLL010000154.1 GCA_903828265.1 uncultured Rickettsiales bacterium | reverse complement strand
CTTCAATAAAATACTTGTTACTTTTGATAATCTCTCCGATCTTAGTTAACCAAATCTCTAGAAGTTTTATATTTTCTCCCTTTATAGATTATTTTTGGAATGAAAAAAATAGTGAAATATTTTTGAATGTTTCACAAGAAGAACGAGCATTTAGTGAGCTGCAACGGTTTGAGGAAAAAATCCATTTTGAAATACTAATTGGACAACTTCCACATCTATCTCAAGAAGCTGTAGAAAAAGAAATAAAAAATAAAGCTGTAGAACTAGCTCAGTATTATTCATCTGAAAGTACAGATGCTATAAAAAATCTACTATCTGATGTAGTAAGCTTTTTCACATTTATATACCTTGTTATAACGGGAGAACGACAAATATCTGTTTTAAAATCGTTTGTTAATGAATTGATTTATGGTTTAAGTGATACTGCTAAAGCTTTTCTAATTATTTTATTTACAGATGTTTTTGTGGGATTTCACTCTACTCATGGATGGGAAGTAATTCTTGAAAATGGGTTGCGCCATTTTGGATTGCCAGAGAATAGAGATCTTATATTCTTGTTCATAGCAACTTTTCCTGTTTTATTAGATACAGTGTTTAAATACTGGATATTTAGATACCTTAATCAAGTATCTCCTTCAGCTGTAGCTACGTATCATGAGATGAACGAGTAAAAAAGAGATAAACGTTAAGTTTTATCTCTTTATCAGTACAAATTACTTAACTAAATTCAATCCAGAAGTTTGTAAGAAACTTATATTTGTTATTAAAATATAAGCAAAGCTGGAACCCCCAATAGCTCCAACTAACCAGCCAGAAGTGAACTGTCTCCAGCCTTTGGCTGTTTGTAATTGATCGCCATTATCAGTTTCTTCAAATGACACAATACCATAAATTGCTAAGCAAGCTGTCATAATAAAGATTAATCCGATAGAAGCAAAAAACCCAGATAGTAAAGCAACTTCAGAGTTACGTAAAGGACCTAGTTTATAAAATGGCCCAACTAAGAAGTACCCGTGCGTAATACCTATCTCTAAACCTCGTAACAGAGGAGATAATCCCACTCTGTACGCTGGTAAGTTACTTAGAAGGTTTCGAGTGAAACTAGATGTACTAATAGGAGTAGATAAATTACCTACGAAAGGATCATCATTGTATGGTTTTATAAAGTCAGACATAGTTTCTAAACTTATAATTAAAGTATTTTTTGTATTATTAACTAATTATAATCGAACACCTATATTTTTTTCCCCTTGTAAGAAAAATTAACTAAGAAATTTTTGACATAGGCTTAAAGTAATAAGCTAATAAGATATACTGTAAAAAATAACTAGAATAAAAATAGAAAATGAGTATACTAATTGGTTATATTATTTTACTGGCATGTGCTTTTGGTTTAGCCGCAGGATTATTTTTAGGTTTATCTTATATAAAATTGATATAAATAATCTTAAAAAATGTTTAATTAATATGAAACTTAAGCTTCGTATTATATATTAATTAGGCATTTTTTAAACTCCTAACTACATGACTTTTTAAATTGACAGGTAAAGATGACTACAAAAAATACATTAATTCGTTATAACTTAATCTTAGGATCCAAAAGAATTAGTAATTACTTTTGGTTAATTATAAGTCTTTTAGGAGGGGTAGGATTCTTCCTTGCAGGATTATCCAGCTATCTTCAAATACAAATGCTACCGTTTACTAAAATAGATAGTATCTCTTTTATTCCTCAAGGGATAGTAATGACTTTTTATGGATCCATCGGAATATTATTAAGCTTATTCTTGTTTGCAAATATAATTTTTAATGTCGGTGGAGGTTATAACAAATACGATAAAACTCTCAACAAAGTTGAAATTTTCCGTCTTGGCTTTCCAATTCAAAACCGCGAGATTTACTTATCATACGATTTTAAAGATATTCGTTCAATTAAATTAAGTATTCAAGAAGGCTTAAATCCCAAAAGAGAAATATACTTATGTACTAAGGATCAAAGACAAATTCCTTTGACTAGAGTAGGAGAGCCGTTATTGTTATCATCTATTGAAGAAGAAGCAGTTGATTTATCTTTATTTTTAAACGTACCTTTAGAAAACTGATAAAAATATTCGAAAATGTAGCATTATTTGTTAAAGAAATGTATTATATCTATATATTTTATTATTCAAACGCATAAATTTAATACAG
>CAIKLL010000153.1 GCA_903828265.1 uncultured Rickettsiales bacterium | reverse complement strand
TAAAATTTTAAAAAAATTTAAACCAGATATTCTAAAGTCAGCTAATTTGTATAGAGGCTTTTATGTATAATGATTGACTATAAGTAATAAAATTTTTATTAAAGTAAATGGAATTTAAAATAAATTACATTTTCCTTAATTATTATTAGGCAGCTAACTTCAGTTGATCTATCAAAGTTTTAATTAAATTAATTATAACATCTAATAGGTTTAGTATATATACTTTCCCAAACTTGGTCCCAGCCTTCTTTATGCCCTACACCGGTAAAAGTTTTTTGCGTTACACAAGGTGAAGCGGAAACCCTAGTGTATTTCTGCGCTATGAAAGGGGGAACTATTTTATCATTACCTCCGGAAATATGCCACTGCGGTATATCTTTTATTGATGCTGCGTAATCAATTGGGTTTAATGAACCGCTCATCGGAATTACATTATGATACTCTGTGAAAGCCAAGTGGTCCAAGTTTCCTGCGACAGTAATAATATCTTTAACCCTAGGATTTCTTGCAGCTACTAAAACTGCAATACCTCCGCCACCCGAATAACCAACTAAGCTAAATTTCTGGTGATTAGAATTAACTTTATTTATTACTTCATTGATAGCAGCTACTGAATCATCGGATAATCTCTTATCTGTCCAATATGTTTTACTGCATTTAGGGTTTAGCTCCATAGGTGTGTATTGGCAAGGACGCGCTACATAAACAACATTTGGCCTTTTATCCATTGCAGCCAGGTTCATCAACATTTGTTTACGTGGAGTAGGATTAGAAGAAATAGTATGTTTGTTGAGAAAAGCTAGGCCATCACCTTCAATATAAAAAACGTAAGGAGCTTTTTTATCGTGAACTTTCTGATACGTAGTAATTGCGAAATCTCCACCTGGTACTAAGACTCTCTCAAATCCCCTTAACTCAACAACAGGAATAGTTTCTACCGTATCAATACTTTGGCAAGAAGAAAGCAGAAATAAGGCTGCTATACTTATGAAAATAAACTTAAAAAGGTATCTCATCATCTAATTCACTATTATCAAAATCAGGCATAGTACTATTAGTATTAGTATCCGAAAAAGTCCCTGATTTACCATCAAGAAGTATCAGGCTTGCATTAAACCCTTGTAAAACAACTTCGGTAGTATATCTTTCCTGACCATTATTATCCACCCATTTTCTCGTTTGGAGTTGCCCTTCTATGTATAATTTTGAACCTTTTTTTACATAGTTTTTAACAATACCGACTAAGCCTTCCTTGAAAACTACAATACGATGCCATTCAGTCTTTTCTTTTCTCTCACCACTAATCTTATCTTTCCAAGCTTCAGTAGTTGCTATGCTAAAGCTGGCAACTTCTTTTCCGTCAGAAGTATTTCTAATTTCTGGATCTCTTCCTAAATTACCAATTAAGGTGACTTTATTTAAACTGCCTGCCATTAGTTTTGATTCCTATTTCTGATTATTTAAAACGAGTAAAATTTTATCTCTTTTTTTATATCTCCTGCAATAGATATATCATATCTATAAATCCCTTTCAAAGAGAATTTACTATACTCAAGAATATAAATTAATCAGAAGCATAATTTAATCCAAATTAAATTTATTATTGCATTACAGAGTTTTTGCCTACTATAATGCTCGAAGGCTTCAATATTAATCTAATATTAAAATATGCAGTATGCAGGAATTTATTCAAGTTAGAGGTGCTAAAGAGCATAATTTAAAAGATGTTAATGTCGATATACCGAGGAATAAATTCGTTGTCATCACAGGTCTTAGCGGTTCAGGAAAATCTTCACTGGCTTTTGATACGATATACGCAGAAGGACAGAGAAGATATGTAGAAAGCCTCTCTTCTTATGCCAGGCAGTTCCTGCATTTACAAAATAAACCCAACGTTGAATCGATTTCCGGTCTATCTCCTGCTATTGCTATCGACCAAAAAACCACTTCTAAAAATCCTCGTTCTACTGTTGGTACCATCACAGAAATTTATGATTATTTAAGGCTTTTATATGCCAGAGTCGGAGTACCATATTCACCGGCTACGGGTTTGCCTATAAAAAGCCAATCCGTTTCCGAGATGATTGATATAGTCAATTCTCTTCCACTTGAGACAAAAGTATATATTCTATCCCCAATAATTCGTGGGCAAAAAGGAGAGTTCCGCCGAGAAATATTAAATTTAAAGAAGCATGGCTTTCAGAGAATATTTTTAAACGGAGAGTTATGTGATTTAGATGAGTTACCTAAGATTGATAAAAATAAAAAACATACTATAGAAGTCATCGTTGATCGAATTGCAGTTAGTAAAGACCTTGGCAATAGAATAGCGGAAAGTCTAGAAATGTCTCTACAGATGGGTGAAGGTCTTACCTACATAGAAATTGTCGAATTACCGGAAGGAATAAAAACCTCTCATAAAAAAGGAGATAGAATAACTTTATCGGAAAAATACTCGTGCCCTGTTTCCGGTTTTAGATTAGAAGAAATAGAACCCAGGATATTTTCTTTTAATAGCCCGTTTGGTGCCTGCCCGAAATGCGAAGGTATAGGGAAAGAAGCTTTTTTTGATGAAGACTTAATAGTTCCTGACGAAACCTTAAGCATAAACGAAGGAGCTATTGTGCCCTGGAATAAATCATTATCTAAATTTTTTGTGGATACCTTAGAGTCTTTAGCAAAACATTATGATTTTAAGTTAACTACTCCCTTCGGACAGCTACCTAGAGAAATTAAAAATGTTTTATTCTATGGTTCAGGAGAAGAAGAAATTAGATTCGAATACCATGATGATCGAAAATCAGAGATAATAGAACAACCTTTTGCCGGAATTATCCCAAGTCTAGAAGAAAAATATCACAAAGTTGATACTGCGTGGATGAAAGAAGAACTCTCACGTTTTCAATCCAAACATAATTGTAGTAAGTGTAACGGCTACAGACTCAAGTCAGAATCTTTGTGCGTTAAGATCGGTGACCTCAATATTGGTGAGGTATCGAATAAAACAATTATTCAAGCTAAAAAATGGTTTGATGATATACATTTAATTTTAGATAAAAAACAACAGCTAATTGCTGAACGAATTATTAAAGAAATTCGTGAAAGGTTAGGTTTTTTAATCAATGTTGGATTGGATTATTTGACCTTATCCCGAGAGTCCGGAACTTTATCCGGAGGAGAAAGTCAACGTATTAGACTTGCTTCCCAGATTGGATCAGGTCTTAGCGGTGTTCTATACGTTCTTGATGAACCATCAATCGGTTTACATCAGAGAGATAATGCACGTCTGATTGATACTTTAAAAAACTTAAGAGATTTAGGAAACACGGTCATCGTAGTTGAACATGACGATGAAACTATGCTTGAATCAGATCATATTATTGATGTAGGGCCTGGAGCTGGTATCCATGGTGGTAATATAATAGCTCAAGGTACCCCGCAGCAAATTAAGGAATCCGAACAAAGTATAACCGGTCAGTATTTAAGTGGTAAAAAATCTATAGCTGTTCCAGATAAAATTAGACAAGGTCACAAAGGTAAGGAAATTGAATTAATAGGTGCGAAAGCAAATAATTTACATAATATAAATTTCACATTAAAACTTGGTACTTTCACTGCCGTAACCGGTGTATCAGGTAGCGGCAAGTCTTCTTTGATAATTCATACTTTTTATAAGGCTGCCCTGAAATATTTAGAACCGAGAACTAAAATTTACCCAGGAGAATTTGAGTCGATTAAGGGACTTGAGCATATAGATAAAGTAATTGATATTAATCAGTCTCCAATTGGTAGAACTCCCCGCTCTAATCCTGCTACTTATACTGGGGCATTTACTCCAATTAGAGATTGGTTTGCAGATTTACCGGAATCTAAAATAAGAGGTTATAAAGTCGGAAGATTTTCCTTTAATGTTAAAGGAGGGAGATGTGAATCATGCCAGGGAGATGGGTTAATCAAAATAGAAATGCACTTCTTACCTGATGTATACATTAATTGTGATGTTTGTAATGGTAAAAGATATAATCGTGAAACTTTAGAAGTTAAGTATAAAGGTATGAGCATTGCTGACGTTTTGGATATGACCGTCGAGGATGCTACCAAATTTTTTGAAAAAGTACCTAATATTTATGAAAAATTAACAACACTACAAGAAGTCGGTCTTGGTTATATTAAGATAGGCCAGTCGGCTACTACCCTTTCTGGAGGAGAGGCACAAAGAGTAAAATTAGCTAAAGAGCTTTCTAAACGTTCCACTGGAAAAACTCTATATATATTAGATGAACCAACTACCGGACTCCATGTCGATGATATTAAGAAGCTATTAGACGTCTTACATAAACTAGTAGATAAAGGAAACACAGTTTTAGTAATAGAACATAACATGGATGTAATCAAAACAGCAGATAATATAATCGATATAGGACCAGAAGGAGGCGAAAAAGGAGGTAGAATAGTTGCGCAAGGCTCTCCCCAAACTGTTGCCGCTTGTAATCAAAGCCATACAGGCTTTTATTTAAAACAATATCTACCTAAAACTGAATCAGTGTAACTTTTTCTGTTAATCTTGGGCATATTAGGCGTAATAGTTTTATTTATTTCTTTATGATTCAACAAAAAGCAGGTATTATATGCAGTTAAGAATGTACATTCTAAATAGTGTGACTTATCAATTTTGTTAGGATTAATTATGACAAGAATTCTGTTATTGGTATTTGGCTTTATCCAAGCCTCGACCTGTTACGCTAGTAAACCACATGAATGGCAAATAAACTTTCAAGAAGCCGCTAGCCCACTCATGGCAGAGCTGCATTCTTTTCATAATTTCCTTCTTTTTATAATAACATCCATAGTATTGTTTGTATTAATTCTGCTAGTTTATGTCATATTTAGATTTAATGCAAAACGCAACCCCGTTCCAGCGAAATTTACCCATAACATAGCAATTGAAGTTATATGGACGATAATCCCTATAATAATATTAGTGGTTATTGCTATTCCTTCGTTCCGTATTCTTAAAGCAGCTGAGCACACCCCTACCCCAGATGTTACAATAAAAGTTGTAGGGTCGCAATGGTACTGGAGTTACTCCTATCCTGATCACGGTAATATTGAATTTGATAGTAATATGATTCAAGATAAGGACTTAAAACCCGGTCAAATCAGGCTTCTAGAAGTGGATAATAGAGTTATAGTTCCGCAAGGATCAGTTATAAAATTCCTCATTACCGCTTCAGATGTAATTCATAGTTTTGCTATTCCATCTCTTGGGATCAAAACTGACGCAGTACCTGGCAGGGTCAACCAAACATGGACAAAGATAGATAAAAAAGGAGTTTATTATGGACAATGCTCGGAATTATGCGGTGTAAATCATGGGTTCATGCCCATAGCCATTGAAGTAGTAAGCAAAGAAGATTTCCAGCAGTGGGTGGCTAAATCAAAAATGAAACTTAGTATGCAATAAGAATTAATTAGAAATTTAAAACAACTAATCGGTTTATATGAATAATCCTAATATTTTATATCCGTTGATGGGATTAGGAATACGTTAAAATTACAAGTAATATTGACGCGCTGATAGGGTCTGATATTGAATAAATTAACAGCAGCAGTTAATTATATAGTTAAATTCTTACTAAATCTATACGAGATACAAGAATTAATAGGATATAAGTAATAATAAACTTAAATAACTCAAGGAAAGAATATATGGCAGGTAATGATCATAATACCCCGAAGGGATGGAGAAGATGGTTAATGTCAACCAATCATAAGGATATTGGCACTATGTATATTATACTATCGATAGTTGCTGGTTTAATAGGTGGGGCATTTTCGGTACTTTTCAGAATCCAATTATCCGTACCGGGCTCAAATTTCTTAGGTGGCGATTATCAATTTTATAATGTTCTAATTACTGCCCATGCCTTAATCATGGTGTTTTTTATGATTATGCCGGCTTTATTCGGCGGTTTTGGTAACTGGTTTGTACCGTTATTGATCGGTGCACCCGATATGGCATTCCCCCGAATGAATAATATAAGTTTTTGGCTTCTAGTTCCGTCACTGATATTACTTGTTTTATCGAGCGTAACAGATGGGGGAGCAGGTACCGGTTGGACTGTATATCCTCCGTTAAGTAATTTGTCAGGCCATCCTGGTGCTGCCGTTGATATGGCAATATTTAGCCTGCACCTTGCAGGTATGTCCTCTATCTTAGGGGCAATCAATATGATTGTAACTATATTTAACATGCGTGCTCCCGGAATGGGAATGTTCAAATTACCTTTATTTGTTTGGTCTATACTTATTACTGCATTTCTGCTTATATTAGCTCTACCGGTACTAGCCGGAGCAATTACTATGCTACTTACTGACAGAAATTTTGGTACACACTTTTTTAAACCCGACGGGGGCGGAGACCCTGTTCTATTTCAGCACTTATTTTGGTTTTTTGGTCATCCTGAAGTATATATTATAATTCTTCCTGGATTCGGCATTGTAAGCCAAGTGATCGCTACTTTCTCACGTAAAAAGATATTTGGCTATACAGGTATGGTCTGTGCAATGGCAATTATCGGATTTATTGGATTTATAGTATGGGCACACCATATGTTCACGGTGGGATTATCATATAATGCTCTTATATATTTTACAGCCGGTACCATGATTATTGCCGTTCCAACGGGAATTAAAATATTCAGCTGGATAGCAACAATGTGGGGTGGTTCAATTTCTTTTAAAACTCCTATGCTGTTTTCAATAGGCTTCATCCTTTTATTTACCGTCGGCGGAGTTACGGGAATTGTTTTATCTAACTCAGCTTTAGATAGAGTTCTGCACGATACTTATTATGTAGTTGCTCATTTCCATTACACTATGTCGCTTGGAGCATTATTTACAGCATTTGCGGGATTCTACTACTGGTTCGGTAAAATGTCAGGAAAGCAATACCCTGAATGGATGGGAAAACTACATTTTTGGATTACTTTTCTTAGTGTCAATCTTACATTTTTTCCACAGCATTTCCTAGGGTTAGCCGGAATGCCAAGACGTATCCCGGATTATCCGGACGCGTTTGCCGGATGGAACTTAATTTCATCAATAGGTTCTTACATCTCCTTTGGTGGGGCTCTCTTTTTTGTATACATCATTTTTTATACTCTAAAATTTGGTAAAAAATGTGAGGATAATCCGTGGGGCGAAGGAGCTGACACTTTGGAGTGGACATTATCTTCACCGCCCGCCTACCATAGTTTTGAAAAACAGCCAATTATTCGGTAGAACAGATGGCAAATATCAATTTACCTTCGTTACCTTATGAGGATAATATCGGCGGGTCCGTAAAGGATTATTTCATGTTAATGAAGCCGCGCGTGATGTCGTTAGTAGTTTTTACTGCTGTTTCAGGCATGCTTTTAGCACCCGGCAATATTCATCCCCTAATTGCATTTGTAGCTGTGTTATGTATAACTATTGGAGCCGGTTCTGCCGCTGCAATTAACATGTGGTACGATAGAGATATCGATGCAATTATGAAACGTACCCAAAAAAGACCTATAGTTACCGGCACAGTAAAGGCAGATGAAGCCCTTGCTTTTGGAGCAATTACAGGAATCATAGCAGTAATTATGATGGCGGTATCAGTAAATATCATATCAGCTGTTTTACTTGCCTTTACCATATTATATTACGTTTACATTTATACAATTTGGCTAAAAAGAACTTCTGTTCAAAATGTAGTAATAGGAGGAGTATCCGGTGCATTACCGCCAATAATTGGATGGACTTCAGTTACCGGCAATATATCGTGGCAAGCTTTTTCGTTATTTGCGATTATTTTTATTTGGACTCCTCCACACTCATGGGCGCTTGCATTATATAGGGCAGATGACTATAAAAATTGTAATGTACCAATGATGCCGGTAATTAAAGGAATATTATATACAAAAAAACAGATTATGCTTTATAGCATATTAATGTTTTTTATCAGTTTGGCGCCTTATTTTTTAAACATTAGTACTTACTTATATTTAATTACTGCCATAATTTCTGGATTAATTTTTTTATATTATGCAGTGAACCTTTTTACAGATACAGAACAAAATCAGGTAGCTAAAAAGCTATTCTGGTACTCAATATTATATTTATTTATTATTTTTCTTAGCCTGATAGCTTTTAAAATATAGAACTTTTATTGGGCTTTAAAACTGTATTAAAAATCAAGATTTGTATAATCTTTATAAGGAGTAAAGCCGGCTATGTGATCTTGCAGAATCGATCTAAAACTAGGCCGTGATTTTATAACCGCATACCACTGCTTGATAAGAGGAAAATTATCCCATTTTATCTCACCAAAATAGTCAATAGTTGAAATATGTGAAGCTGCTACTACATCTGCACATGTAATTTGTTCTGAGGTGATATATGAATGAGCATTTAACCGAGAGGTCAAATATTTGAAATGAGGAAGTAAATTCGCTTTAGCTGCTCTTATATATTCACTTCGAGGTCCTCCTATTCTTCTAAGAAGACGGATCATTTTCTCTTCAAGAATTAATTTGCTTACTTCACGATAAAATTTTTCGTTAAACCAGTAAATTTCCTGGCGTACTTTAGTTTTTTCCTCAAGGGTTTTTGGCATTAAGTAGAAATTATCGAATTTTTCGCTAAGAAATTCAGTAATTGCGTAATAACCAATTAAGGTTTCTTCTTCAAATATTATTACTGGAACGGTTGCAGCAGGGTTAATTTTTATAAAATCTTCTCTTCGCTCCCAATACGCTTCTTTAACCAGATTAACCTCGAGGTTTAACTCATTCAGATAAACTCTAATTTGGCGTGAAAGAGGACATATCGGATAATGAAAGAATTTGTTCATTTCTCTTTAATTAAAGTATACTCATAAGAAGTTAGAAGATGATGGTCTATAAGCCGGATTCTGTATAGCCAAAGCTACCGCAGTTATTTATCTAGGATAAATGTTACCATTTACCTCAAGCAACCTACCCGTATAATATCTAGTTACAGACAACTAGGAACTTAAAATAAAATTTTAAGTTCGATTACACCTATTTGATTTTGCTCCTGATGGGGTTTGCCAAGCGGTTCTTGTCACCAAGAAACCCGGTGCGCTCTTACCACACCATTTCACCCTTACCAAATTAATGGCGGTATCTTTCTGTTGCACTTTCCCTAAAACATCCTTAACGATGCTCCGCTGGAGATTATCCAGCATCATGTCTGTATGGAGTCCGGACTTTCCTCGTCAAAAATTTGACGCAACTGCGCGACCATCACAGCGAGTAATTCTAAAATTTAAGATTACATATGTCAAATACAACTTTTATAAATTTATAAAAGTTCGTATAGGAACTACAAGGCACTATTTAATATTAGCTCACCACTGTCATCGACAACCAAATAAAAACCCCTAAAACTTATATTAAACCTCATTTTTCATATAGTCGTGAAAAGAAATATGTATAAACTCCCTTAGCGGCTTTTAATTGCTTTAGGCAAGGTAAACCAGATCGTAGTACCTATCTTTTTACTTTCGGCTTTGATAGCTCCGCCGTGTACTTCAATCACC
>CAIKLL010000152.1 GCA_903828265.1 uncultured Rickettsiales bacterium | reverse complement strand
TTAAAAGATGCGTAGCACGAAAAAAACAGTGTCATTATTTCAATCTCATGTTTTTAAACATGAGTTTTTCCTGTTCCCTGTTCCCTCTGAATTAATATTATTGAAGGCAGAGCCTTCTAGAATTCATTCCCAGTCAGAGACTGGGAATGAGATGACTTGAGTTCTTTGCGGGATAGAGGTTTTACGTTAAGTTGACACCAATGAAGCTCTTGCTTTACCCCCTACAAATCTATGTTTTTCGTAATTTTCCAAAAGTCCATATTTCAACCATGTTGAGTATAGAAGAATAGTTTAACTGGAAAAAAGGTATAATAGCTAACAATATCTTATATCCCAGATTTTATGGCGCAAGTTGACTTGACTAATAATTTGCGAAATTTAATGCAAAAAGTTGGTTGTGATAGTTTTAACGCTTTAAGTCGTGCTGCTGGTGTTTCCCAATGGCAAATTTTGCAGTTGCGGAGGGGGAAAATCGGACAGATGCGGATGGAAATATTGGTAAAACTGTCAGAGATTTTACAAATATCTTGGATTGAGTTGGTAGAAACTTTCAGTGTTGATGGTTTATTTTCAAGTGTCAACAACACTCATTCCTCTCATAAAAACATAAACTTATTAAGACAAATTACGGATTTACAATCTGAGTATGAAAGATTAACATTATCAATGTTAGAACAACGGGAAGTATTACAACAAGAATTTCAGCGGTCGAGTTTACAAATATTAGAATCCTTACTATTACAATGGCCAATAGCAGCACATAGAGCCAGGGAGGATCACCAGTTATCAGCGGTGAAAATACTACCTTTGGTAGATAAACCCCTAGAGACATTATTACAGACTTGGAATGTGCAAGCGATCGCTGCTGTCGGCGACCAAATTCCCTATAATCCACAATTTCATCAATTATTAGAGGGAACAGCACAACCAGGAGAAATCATTAAGGTACGTTATCCAGGTTATATGCAACACGACCAGCTTTTATACCGAGCTAGAGTCAGTCCCATATAATTATTTGTTGTATTTGTTGCGACTCAATCTCCCAAAAATGCTCTAAAGGATCACTATTTTGGGTTATAAGAAACTGGAATAAATGCCTGATGAAAAATTGCTCAATATTTTTGTGTACAAAATGTCTTTATTCAATTTAACGTTAAGATATACTAATAAAATCAAAATCAGAACCTTATTAAATAAATCAAAATTAGCATATTATGAATCAGCAGGTGAAAGTGATTTCCATTAGTGGGAGATTCAATGCCAATAGCTCTCAAAACTTTCGAGAAAGTATTACAGAAGTAATGGAAAGTGGAATGTCCATTGTGTTAGTTGATTGTCATAATGTTACCTTTATGGATAGTTCTGGATTAGGCACTCTCATTTTAACATTTAAAGCTTTACAAGAATTAGGTATAAAGATGGTAATTTGTTCAATTAATGAACAAGTTAGAATGCTATTTGAATTAACCGGGATGGATAGCAAATTTACAATTGTTCCTAGTCAAGAAGCATTTGAAAATCTTTTGCTTTCTGCCAAGTAGGTTAGCATTGAAAATTGTCGTTATAGGAAGGCAAGAGGCAAGAGGCAAGAGGCAAGAGGCAAGAGGCAAGAGGCAAGAGGTAAGAGGTAAATCCTACTGACCACTGA
>CAIKLL010000151.1 GCA_903828265.1 uncultured Rickettsiales bacterium | reverse complement strand
ACTTATCTCAAGAACTTCTTGACGATATAGAACAGAGAATGAATAATCAGCCCAGAAAATGCCTTGGTTACAGAACACCTACCGAGGTCTTTCATAATCGCAAATTGCAGTATGTTGCGCTAGATTATTGAATTCGCCATCTGTTAAAAAACGATACATCAGGGAGCGCTCAGCAACAACAGAAGTTGCCAAAGATGTAGGTAAAGCTTTTTTTAAACAAGGATTAAACATTGTTTCAACTGTCTTAGAAGCTGTTACTACAAAAGGTATCAATATTGTAAAAGCTGTAGGCTCCTTTATTTTATCTCTGGCAACCGAAAGTAGACACAACATGTCTATTAGAACTGTACAAAAACAATTCAAAACTCAAATAGGCCAAGAACGAGATAAGAGTGATACTCCAGGTTACAATAATTTTAAAGACTTAAGACAAGCAACGAGATCACAGCGAATACAAACAATGGCTCTTCAAAAATTAATTACTGATAAAGATTACTGGACTATGTCTTCTGAACAAAAAAAAGCTAAATTTCAAGAATACAGAGAACAAATTAATCAAACAGAAAAAGCAGTATCTATTCCTACCAATATTTTTACGAGAGGAGCAAAAAAACTTAAAAGTCTTGTTAAAGATGCACGGAAAGCCCACAACCCATTCTCTGAGTTTAATTATCCAGGTAAGATCAGGATAGATCAACACTCCTCTCTTACGGTAGCAATGGATGCTCAATCAAAGAAAGAAAACCTAGTAATGACGGTCAATTCTATCAGAGAAAATCTAAGCCTTAATACCCTTCAATCTAGCAAAAAAACTGAATACATAGCACCTAAAAGAAATTCCACCCTCCATAAAGAAAATGATAAACATTTATAAGAAAGTTATCAATTTATTCCAATTTCTCAGAGATTTAATTTATTTTATTTAGAGGAACTTTATCTAGGTGAAAAATATAAAAGACTACATCTTCCTTGAAAAGATTAGCTAAGTTTTTTGTGCTTCTGATGCAAGGAGAATAGGTATTCCATCGAAAATTGGATAAGCAAGGCCATCTTTTTTATTTATGAGTAATCTTGCCTTTCTATCATACACCAGACTGTTACATGTAACCGGACAAACTAAGATTTTTAGTAAAGCAGCCGAAAGGTCCATAATTCCGCAAAATTAATAAAAGCTTAGCAACTATGTTTTGCACTGGCCCACGGTAAAGCATGACCGTCAGCACCAACTACCAAATCACCTGACTCCTCATATTCAGCCGCAAAATAGGCTCTTCTGCCTAATACTAATTTTACCGGCTTAATTTTTTTTCCATTATGGAAATATTCTTTTGCTTGCCCTCTACCCTCAGGGTTATTTTTAGAAGCTATTTTTGCTTTTCCTTTACTCATTTTTACCTATAGACTCTATATTTTAACAGCCTTATTCTAAGTTTGTTTGTATATACAGTCAAGAAAAAAGTTTTCCAATTCCACTACGTAGAAGCGTTTTAGGATCCATTCTTGATACTTTTTTCATTGTAGTACTAATCTGTTTAAATTGTTTAAGGAAGATGTTGACTTGCTGTACTGTAGTGCCCGAACCCGTCGCTACTCTCTTTTTTCTTGAGGCATTAAGAATCTCTGGATTTTTTCGCTCTTTCTTAGTCATCGAATTAACTATTGCAATTTGACTTAGTAGGGTTTTTTCTCCAGAACTTATATCTGCTATTTTTCCAGACAATTTAGACATTCCGGGAAGAAAATTCATCATCCCTCCGAGACCTCCCATTTTCTTAATCATTTTAATCTGAGATACGTAGTCATCTAAATCAAACTGCCCTTTCTTTATTTTGGCAGTGGTTTTTTCTGCTTCGCTACGATCAATAACGCTCGCTGCTTTTTCCACAAATGAGACCACATCCCCCATATCTAATATGCGAGATGCTATTTTTTTGGCATCGAATTCTTCAAAAGCATCTGGTTTTTCTCCTGTGCTTAAAAATTTGAGTGGTTTCCCGGTAATATAGCGTACGCTGAGAGCTGCACCACCTTTCGAATCACCGTCAATTCGCGAAAGAATTACTCCGGTAATATCCAGCTGCTGATTAAAGCTAGAAGCAATATTAACTGCATCTTGACCGATCATTGCATCCATTACCAAAAAGGTTTCGGTAGGTTTTACTAAACTTTTAATTTTTATTGCTTCATTTATCATGTCATCATCTATATGAAGCCTACCAGCCGTATCGTAGATTACGACATCATATCCCGATAATTTTGCAGCAGCTATGGCTCGCTCAGTAATAGCAATCGGTAATTGCTCTTTTACAATTGGTAAAGAATCCACCTCTATTGATTTTGCCAGTACCTCAAGCTGATCTTGTGCCGCAGGTCTGTAAGTATCCAAAGATACAAGCAATACTTTTTTTCCTTGATTCTTAAGCTTTAAAGCAAGCTTTGCACTCGCAGTTGTTTTACCGCTACCTTGCAAACCTACAATAAGTAAATTCACCGGCGGGACACTTTGTAAATTTATTTTCGATTCATTTTCATCGGGCTGGAGTAACCGGATTATTTCATCATTAATGATCTTAATAACCATCTGTGCAGGAGAGACGGATTTGACTACTTCTACTCCTTTCGCTTTTTCTGATACTTCTGAAATAAATGCTCGTACCACCGGCAAGGCTACATCCGCTTCTAATAAGGCAATCCTGATATCACGCATAGCTGTATCGATATGTGCCTCAGTTAACGCTCCTGTGCTTTTAATCTTATCAAAAATTTTAGTAAGGTTTTGAGTTAAAGCTTGAAACATAATGGGTAATGTTTTTGAAAATTATATGCTCGGTAGAATATTATATTTAGCCTTTAAACTCAAGAAATATGTAAGTTTTATTATTCTAAAAAACCAATTAAATTCAAGGGTAGTTCAAAACCTTCAACTCACAGAAATACAGTAAAAAGTTAATGAGATTATAAGATCATATATCATCAACTGAAGTTCCTTTGCGTGATAAGGACGGATGTGATTCGACTATTTCCTTTATCTTGGTTATAATCTTAGACCCGATAACCGTGGTATCTTCCCCTTTCTTTATAAGAGTTATTACTTTATCGATTTTATCTAATCTTTTTTTAATCTCATCTGATTTCAATCCTCTATCCATCCCTGTTAAATAATCAGAGCGTAAATACTGCGCTGCTTTTATAGAATTATTTACCAGATATTCCAGTGCTTCAGGGCTATCTAAACTATTACTTTGAAGATAATTGTTTATATTACTTTTAACTTCTTGTTCAAATGCTTGTAATTCAAGATACCTTTCAGCCTGACTTTTATGCCCGGCTACCTTTTGGCTACCATGTCCAATTATTATTCCCATATATTGCTTAATTGCCTCTAATGACCCGTCCTTTCCTAAAACAGCGAATAAAGGAGAATATTTATCTAAAAACACATTCGTCAATTCCTCGATATTGGGTGTTAAGGGTAAAAGTTTTTTTATCCTTTCTTTTAATTTTACAATGCTATTTGCATCATTATTAATTACAAGGCTAACACTTTTAGTAATAACAAAAGCGGTTTTTGGTTTCGATATTGAAAGGCTTCTAGCTTTACCTATAGCTATATTTTCAGCCAAAGTTTGCAATAATTTAACTGGATCTGCACCATTTATATCTGTTTTTAATATTAAACATTCTACTACAATTTTGGATGGTAAGTCATTACCATTAATAATTTTGTAGTATTCAAGATAATAATCTGCGAATCCTATAAGATACCCCATTTTCCTATCTATAATTAATTCAGGATATTTTTTTATAAGCTTGGCTACCTTATACAACTCTACTGTTTTATCGGCATTAGAAGAAGTTATACCTTCTTGATAAGAAGCAAGCAGTTGTAAAGCATTATCAATCTCTTTCTTATTAAAAACTTTATTAATAAAAAATTTAAGTTTATTAATCATGCACCGCAATAATTACAATTTACCTAGTCTCTTTCTTATTAATAATTTTATGTCTTCCTATATTAACTACTCTTATCTACACACCTTTAATTGATTAATCATATTATAATATTTATCAATAAATATAGTTCGGATAGAGTCCATATTATTATTTAAATTCCAGTTTTCACTATCAAGTTGTATAATTATTTTATTATATTTTTTATATAATTCAGCATTCTGATCAATATCCAGTATTATACATTTTATAGAATCAGAGCTTAGTGTATTATCTAATTTCTGCACATTTTTTAAGCTAGTATTTGACATTTGAAAAATATGCAATTGTGAATTTTGTAAGGATTGAAAGAAATGTTCCAAACTATCGCTCAGTAAAGCTACAGAAGGAAGATCTAGTAGTTTATGTTTTTTTAATTTATCGAGTTCTTCAATTTTCATTAATGCTTCTTTTAAATTTTCCTGCACATCATATTTTAACTCAGGAAAAGTCTTAATAATAACTGCTGCAAGTTCCTTTTGGAGCTCTTTAGTATTCTTCAAATCGAGCCAAAAATGCCAGTTAATTCTTCCTTCGGCACCTTTAAAATCAATAGAATCAAACTCACTAATCTTCACTCTTTTACCTTGGTAATTAAAAAGCAAAGGGGAAATTAAGCTATCAAAATTCTCATCAATATAAATAACCATATCAGAATTATCTATTGCTAATTTATCACTTGGTTTAGCATTATGATGATGGGGACACCCCCCTGCTTTATCCAAAACTATAATATCAGCTTTACCTTTTGTTAGCATGGATAGAAGGCTTGCTATTGGTGTTATAGTTACTACAATCTTTGGAGCAGCATAACCAAAAGATTGACCGGATAAAATTATTATTAAAACCAGAGTCAATTTTATTTTATTTGTCATTTTCTTGCTTCAACATTTTAATTAAATTTTGCTTTGTTAACTCAAAATCACTTTTGATCCATTTTTCTTGTAAATATCTAAGCTCTCTTTTTATCTCGGTAATACTAATTCCAAGGTCCGCTATCTCTTTTCCGGTGATCGGGAAAATCTTTTTCTGCTTATGCTGTAACTGTAAAAAAATATTTTCAATTTTTTCTTTTTCTTCAGATAAAGCTGCTAAAAAAACAAAGAACTGCTTAAAATCATCATTCTCAAACCAGATTTTTTTTAAAAAATCTTCATCTATATTTTCTTTGTTTATAGCTAGCAATTTATCGATATGACGAGCTTCAATCCGTGAAAATCTTAAGTTAATTAAGTGAGTATAGCTAATATTGTTACTACTTAAAGCAAACAATAAAGCATATTTAGTTTCAGTACTTAATAAAATACCGAATTTTTCTGCTATCTTTTTAGCACTCACAAATTTTTCAAGACCTAAATTGTAAGGGATTGGAAGAACTTCCTGCAGAACAGAACAATCGTTCATTAGACGAATTATATCACAATAATTCGGCAAACGGAGAATTACATTAAGTTCTGATTTTATTCTTTCCCTCGATAACTTTTTTATAAAAGATTTGTATTTTATACAAGCCTGAAAACTATTCTGGTCTATCTTTCTACCGAATTTACCAAAAAACCTGAAAAATCGTAATATTCTTAAATAATCTTCTTGAATCCGTAACTCTGGATCCCCTATAAACTTTACGTAACCTAATGTTAAGTGTTCAATACCATGGAAATAATCAAATATCTTCTCTTCAAAAGGACAATAACTTAGAGCATTAATTGTAAAGTCTCTGCGCAGCGCATCAATGTAAAAGTCTTTAGTATATTCAATTTTAGCATGCCTACCATCAGAACTAATATCTTTTCTTAAAGTCGTTACCTCAAATAGCTCCCCATTATATAATATTGAAACAGTACCGAATTTAATACCTGTTGGTAGTACTTTATGCCCTAATGCTCTAAAAACTTTTATCAGCTCTTCCGGCAGCATTGTAGTTATAATATCAATATCCTCCGATTCTATACCAAGAATAGCATCTCGAACTACACCACCTACCAGCCTTGCTTTATGGTTTTTAGAATTTATAATTTCTAAAACATACAAATAATTATTTGATTTTATATTTAGCTTCTTTTTTAGCTCTACCATTTAGGAGTATCCATTTAAACTTAAGTGATATTTTAGGTTAAATGACGGTATTTAGCCATCATATTTGTTATATCCCATCAATTAAGCAATTAAATTATTGAAATAACCTAATCACTTTGATTATAAATAGTTTATTTTTTTCATGATTTATGTTAAAATTATCACTATATAGTAATAAACTTTAAGGGATAAATAACTAATATTATTGGTTATTTATAGTTTATTTTTTATATTGTTTATCACTAAACAATATTTCCAAAAACGTTTGAATGATAACAAAATTATACAGAAAAAGTAAAATTATGAAAAAAAAAATTATTGAAAAACATTAGCCTACTGGCAGTTTCTGCTTGTATTGGTACTACTAGCTATGCTGATAATATAACAAAAAGCAAACTAGCCATTGGTGCTAATGTTGGAACAACTGGATTTAGCCTTGAAGGAAGGACACCATTTACTGAGAATTTATATGGAAGGATAGCAACCAATTATTTCTATTATAAGCACTCAATGAAAAAAGGTTCTCTAGACTACAAAGGAAAGCTACACTTATTAACAGTTCCACTACTAGTTGATTATCACCCCTTTCCAGAATCTGGTTTTCATATCTCTGCAGGTATTGCTTACAACGATAATAAAGTTAATGCTACCGCAACACCTAATAAAGCAGTAAGAATACATAATACCACCTATCAACCAGCTGAGCTAGGTACGGTTAAAGCAAAATTAACCATGACCAATAAGATTGCACCAGTAGTTGCTATTGGGTATGATAGCTCTTTTATTAACAATAAAGCTTGGAGTTTTAACGCAGAAGCGGGAATAATGTACCAAGGCAAAGAAAAAATAAAAGTTTCTGCCACTGGTTACGCAGCTCAGCAACAAAACACAATCGACGATTTGAATCGTGATGCCAATGCCGCTCTTAAACGTGTTAAAAAATACTTAAAATTCTTCCCAGTAATTTCTATTGGTTTTAAATATAATTTTTAAGTTAGTACCTTGGAAATCTTGTTATAAGCCGGTACAATAATGATAAAAATATGTTTCTTTATAACACTTCAATAAGAGTCCTTATATTATGCCTAGCACTATATAAGGACTTAATATACTAGACTTTCTTAATCAAGGATTAGTAGGGGGTTATATTTTTCATTAAACGCTATAAAGTCAGGATTTTTAAAGTTATTTTTGGTATTATATAATAATGTTCTACCGGTATTATTATCTATTACTGCACCGCCTGCTGCTCTTATAAGAGCATGACCGGCTGCAGTATCCCATTCCATCGTGGAGGCAAATTTAGGATACACATCCGCAGAACCTTCAGCGACCATACAAAGTTTTATAGAACTTGGGATGCTAATTATTTCTGAAAAACCGTTTTCCTGAATATATTTTTCTGTTTTATAATTAAAATTTCTGGAACTAACTACAGCAATATAGTTTTTATCTTCTCTTTTTAAGGTTTTTAGAATATTCCCATTTTTTTCCAAGCAAAATTCTTGCTTATGATTTGTAAAATATAGCTTTCTGGAAGTTGGTTGATAAATCAGACCAATTATAGGAATTTGATTATGAATAAGAGCAATATTAACAGTAAAACTATCCATATTTTTTATATAACTTCTAGTTCCGTCAATAGGATCTACAAGCCAAATCATTTCTTTACCTAACACATCTTTTAATGGTTGTTCTTCACATATGATAGGTATTACTTGATCCAATTTTGTTAATTCTGAATAAATAAAGTTACTAATTTCTATATCAGCATTAGTAACAGGAGAACTATCTTTTTTACGTTTAACTATTAAACCTTCGTTTCTTAAACTTATAGACATTTTACCGGCTTCAATAATGATGTTCTTGAGTTTAGAGATAAATTTTTCGTCCATTATTACTTTACTTAATGCTTTTATTCTTATTTCTCATCATAGCCTCAAATGTATTGGTAAGTAAATAGGCAATAGTCATCGGCCCTACTCCGCCGGGAACAGGAGTAATATAGCTTACTTTATTTTTTACCGATTCAAAATCAACATCCCCTACTAATTTATAATTACCTTCAGAGCTAATTCTATTTATCCCTACATCAATTACGATGGCTCTCGGTGAAAAATATTCCGAAGAAAAAAATCGCGGTTTCCCAATTGCAGTAACAACTATGTCGGCATTAGCAGTAATGCTAGCTAAATTTGTTGTCTTGGAATGGCATAAAGTGACAGTAGCATCTTCAGTGGTTAATAAAGCTGCTAGCGGCTTACCCACTATATTTGAACGGCCAACAATTGCTACATTCTTACCTTCTAAGTTAAGCTGGGTAAGTTTAATAAGCTCAAGACAACCTTTTGCCGTGCAAGGTATAAAACCACCGCTATAGCCACTATTTAAAATACCCACATTAAAAGGGTGAAACCCATCTACATCCTTAGCAGGATCAATAGCATTTATCACTTTTTCCTTTGAAATCTTCTTAGGTAGCGGCAGCTGGACTATTATACCTGAAATTGAACTATCCAAATTCATTCGCAAAATCTCAGATAATAAAATTTTTTCACTAATATTCTCTTCAAAGTTCTTAAGTTCAGTATCTATACCTACTTTTCTTGCGGCATTAATCTTATTTCTAACGTAAATAGCACTAGCAGGATCTGAGCCCAATAGAATGATAGCTAGTTTTGCTACCAGATTATTTTTCTTTTTCTGAGATTCAATATTTTTTTTTAGCTTCTCTAATATTAGATCCGCATGGTATTTTCCATCTATTAAGATAGCCTCTTTCAACATTTACTTTTTTATTCCTTTAGTAGTTGAATATTCAAAATGTAAAGCCTTACCATCGAAAACCCTAGCATAAGCATGATGTAAAGCGGAAGCACTTTCTGCAAAACTAGTTAGTATTAGCTTTAGCTTACCTTCGTAGGTAGCTACATCACCAACTGCATATATACCTTTTATATTGGTCTCAAAATAAGGGTAACTTACTCTAATATGGTGGTTGTTTATATTGAGACCAAAATCTAAAATTGGTCCTAAATTCTGAGCCAGACCAAAAAACGGTAGTAAGATATCCGCTTTTAATGATTTTGTATTACCGTCCAAGTCAGCAACAATTACTTCTTCTAGAAGGCTATCTTTTCCTATTAACCCATGAAGTTGATAATTAGTAACCATTTTAATTCTACCAAGAGCTTCAAGATCATGAATTTTTTGTACGGTGGCAGGAGCTGCTCTAAACTTGTTTCTTCTATGAACAATCGAAACATCAGCTATTTCCGACAGCGATATAGCCCAATCAAGTGCGGAATCGCCTCCACCTGCAATAACTATATTTTTACCAGCAAAATTTTCTCTATTTGTAACTAAATAAAAAACTGATTTCCCTTCATATGTTTCTATATTTTCTAACGGGGGTCTATTTGGACCGAAAGAGCCTGCGCCAACAGCAATTATTACAACTTTTGCTTGTATTTCGTTGTGAGCAGAAGTTTTAAGCTTAAAGAAATTACTATAACCTTCTAATTCCACTACCTGTTGTGATAAAAAATATTGTGGCGAAAAAGGAGCTGCTTGCTGATATAATTTGTCTACAAGATTTTGCGAGATAATTTCCGGATATGCCGGAATATCATAAATTGGTTTCTCCGGATAAAGAGCAGAACATTGGCCGCCTACCGCTTCTAAAGAATCAATTACGGCTGATTTCATTCCAAGCATACCGGCTTGGAATGCACTAAATAATCCTGAAGGTCCGGCACCTATTATTACAACATCAAACTGCATAGCCATTTATTATAGATAAATTTTTATTTATTTTTACAAAATATAAAATTAAAATAAGAATGCAAGTAGATAGCGCAGCAGCTATTAACAAAAAAATATTTTAAATCCTTTGTGCAAAAATTTTTGAGTCTATTTATTCATTATTATAAAAAGTAGTTTTCGATATAACTTGCCTTATTATAGCTAAGTAGCTCTGCTAATTTTATACCAAATGTTT
>CAIKLL010000150.1 GCA_903828265.1 uncultured Rickettsiales bacterium | reverse complement strand
GAAAACGCAGTAACAATTGCAGTTCAGAATTACTTTAATGATAATATCACTAAGTTTGGAGATGACTTTTCCGCTTCCAAATTAATTGCAGCCATCGATAATTCTAAACCATCGATGGTTAGTAATAGTATGATACCTATTCTTGAAAGAAGGATTAATCCCACGGTGGGAGTTCCTTTCTCACAGAACTTTAAACTTGAGAATAAAATTGAACCCGAAGTCTTATCTTCTACCTTCTTCTTTTATAATATTTTGGGGGAGGTTATACAATCGAAACTTGTGGATGTAAAAAATGCCACATCAACTATTGTTACGGGCAGTTATAGAAGAACGGGTCAAATCGTTTCTGTTAGTACACCTCTTGCACCTCATGGATTAGTGGCGGGTGAATCAGTAACCGTGAACTTTACGGGATCAGCATTAGATGGCATCTATATCGTAGATTCTGTGCCCACTCCACGTACTTTAACTTTGGTTACAGAGGAGTCAGGAGTGGATTATGGATCAATCACTATTACCGAATCAAAAACAGGTACCTTAAAGGTATTATCAACTCGAGATAATCGTGTTTTAAATAACAACGTGGGTAAAATTCAATATGACTCTGGCATCGTAATTATTAATAGCTTAAATATATACGGGTTTTTAATTGATCAGAATGACTTGAGAATTTATCTCAAGTTAACTAGAGACTCTGAAGATATTTTCGCATCTAGAAATCAAATTCTTAGACTTGATACTGATTCTGCAAACGAGGCGGTAAATCGTCTTGCAGGTATTTCTGTAAGCACATTAGCGGTACCTAAATAATAATGACTACTTCAATCGACGAAAAACTCTCTCAATTAATTCAGGATCAAGTTCCTGAATTCGTTCGTGATACCTATCCTATCTTTCAAACATTCCTTGAAAAGTATTATGAATTTAATGAACAAAATGGTGAAGTACAGTACAACATTCAGAAGGCGAGATCATTTGCAGACATAGATGAAACTGCAAATGCATTTGTCGATTATTTTATAGATCAGTATGCATATAATCTTCCAAACAGTGTATTTAAGGATCAGCTTTTTCTAGTTGATAGTGGGTTAGTAAGCTCTACTGAGAGTAAAAGACTACTTGCGAAAAGATTAGTAGACTATCACGGCTCAAAGGGATCAGAGAAAGGTATAAGATTACTTTTTAGATTATTATTTGACGCCGAGATAAGTGTTTATTATCCTAAAGTTGACATTCTTCGTCCATCTGATTCAGAGTGGAAACCCCTTAAAACAATATTTCTTTATGATCCCCTTGCAAATGTAGCTGTATCAAATTATTCTGCAAGTGTTGTGCAAGGATTGTCATCGGGCGCAAGCGTAGTTTTAGACTCATTATTTTCTCTTCAATTTTTAGATGGGGGGGCGATTCCTCTATATGAAATGAAGATAGAAAATGATTCAATTTTAGGATCATTTATTCCAGGAGAAGTTGTTACGATAAAGACGGGAAATTTAGTAACAGGCCTTCTCGAATCTGTAGCAAATATTAAATTTTATAATGCAATCACATCTATCGATATTTTAGATGCTGGCACAGGTTATCAAAAAGATACTGAATTATTTTTAAACAGCGTAAGTTCTATTGAAAACTTTTATGGTACTATCTCGAGGGTAGGATCCACAGGACAGATTAAAGAATTTAGTTTAATAAAACACGTTAACACTAAT
>CAIKLL010000149.1 GCA_903828265.1 uncultured Rickettsiales bacterium | reverse complement strand
GTTCTCTCTATCGTAGAGAGTAATTCTGTGGTATTTTGTCATTAGCAACACTGGCTTTGTATTTTTGAATGAATTCAAATATACAGTGTTGCGCTAGATTATTAAACTGGCCAAGAGTTAACGTTTTAACTGTTTCTCAAATAGATGCAATACTGCAGGTGATAGCTAAAAAACCAAATTTTTCTGAAATTTTATCAATGCTTGCTACGCCGGGTGAAGAAGGTACTTTAAAAAATAGATATTCAAAAGATATTAAGCTATATGCAAAAACCGGTCGCTTAACAGGTGTGGTAAGTCTCTTAGGATATTTTTATAATACTAAAGGAGAATTACACAGTTTTGTTATAGTAATTAATAACATATATGGAGATACCAATAAATATATTAAATTAGAAGATAGTATTTTAGGCTTATTCCAATAATATTTAGGTGAATTTTACCGTTTCTAATACCAAGTACCGCTAAATTAACTATAAAACTTATCAAAAAACAATTTCAAAGCTTATAAATATTGCTACCATAAGTAGATAAATTTGCACCGATTGAGAATATTATGAGACGAAATAATACTCTTAATGGGTTAAGTAAAAAAAGTTTTAAATTCTGCTTGTGTTATGGCTTGGACTATCGATCATATAATATTTTTTTCCTTTTTAATTATTAATATAATTCTTGGCTTAAAATCAAGTAAAGGCATTACCTCAATAACCCAATATGCCATAGGTGATAGAAACTTTTCTACTGCTGTATTAGTTTCAACTCTTGTTGCTACATGGGTTTCTGGCTCATTTTTTGGTAATATCCTGATAGAAACCTATAAAACAGGATTATATTATTTTATCCCTGTTTTATTTGAAGTTGTTTGTTTTTTTATAGTAGGTTATTTTTTTATTCCCCGTATGAGTGAATTTTTAGGAAAGCTTTCAATTGCTGAGGCAATGAATGATATATACGGGCAAAAAGTTAGAATTGTTACTAGTATATCAGGTTTTATATTTGTTAGTGGGTTAATAGCAGTGCAATTAAAAATAGCCGGTAGCATTTTTGAATATATTTTAAATATCAACAGTTTATATGGAATTATCTTATCAGGTTTAATTATCACATTATATTCAACTTTAGGTGGTATAAAATCAGTTACCTTTACGGATGTTATCCAATTTTTTACTTTCGTAACTATTCTACCGGTAATTGTTTATTATTTCTTTTTTGGCATAGATGGTATCACGATTTTTTTCTCCCTGGCCAAACATCCTAATTTTAATTTCTCTGATATTTTTACTTTCAGTAACGATAAAATATGGATGCTTATTTCTCTTAGTTTGTATATGGTAATACCTGCTTTTAATCCTGCTATTTTTCAAAGAATAGCGATGAGTAAAAATATTAAACAAGCTCAAAACTCTTTTTATATATTAGCATTTATAGTTTTTATCTTAATTCTTTTAGTAGGATGGTTAAGCGTTCTTTTAATGTTTCGAGAAAATTTTACTGGGGGCACTAATATAATACATTCATTATTTGACATAACGCCTCCTATTTATAAAGGTTTATTACTTATAGGTATTGTAGCAATGGTAATGAATTATTAACTGCTCGTATAGTTTCTTTTTTGCTGGGTATATCAGGTATTTTGTTGTCTCTAAAGGATATAGGAATATTTAGACTAGCAGTATTGACAGCTTCTTTCTATATGTGCATCGTTACTGTACCTTTTATTATGGCTGTATTAGGGTATAGAACTCCTTACGAAAAAGCTGTGCTAGCGGGGATGGCTGGTGGTTTTTTAGTAAATATTTTATGGATGTTGTTAGATATAACCATAATTGATGGTGTAATACCAGCGATGTTAGTTAATTGGTTTGTCCTAGTTATTATGCACAAATATTACTATTCCAAAGAAAAAATCAATATCGCCAATTAGAATAAGTTTAAACAAAGCGTTTATATATCTTGATTGTCTGTATCAAATTTCTTCTTCAAATAGGGTATCCTGATTATATATCTGATTTTTCGGTTTCGGTAAGCCAAGATGTTCAAAAGCATTAGCAGTTACCACTCTACCTCGTGATGTCCTTTGCAGATGTCCTATTTGAATTAAATAAGGTTCTATTGCTTCTTCTATACTATCTCGCTGTTCTGAAAGAGCAGCAGCTATTGTTTCAACCCCTACCGGTCCGCCGTTATAATTGTCGATAATAAACCTCAAATAACGATAATCATTACTATCTAATCCTGCTTTATCCACCTCTAGCTTATTTAAAGCAATATCGGCTATTTTCTGATTGATTTCCAGGTGATTATCCACTGATGCAAAATCACGCACTCTTTTAAGAAGCCTTAGGGCAATTCGTGGTGTGCCCCGAGAGCGGCGGGCTATTTCTTTTGCTCCGTCATCTGTAATTTTAGTATTTAGTAATTTTGCAGCTCTGGCTAAAACACTTTGCAGTTCTTCAGAATTATAAAAATTGAGGCGCAACGGAATACCAAATCTATCACGAAGAGGGTTACTAAGTAGGCCAAGTCTAGTAGTTGCTCCTATTAAAGTAAATTTTGGTAGGTCTATTCTAAGTGACCTTGCTGCTGGTCCTTCTCCTATTATTATATCAAGTGAGAAATCTTCCATGGCCGGATATAATATTTCTTCAATACTAGTATTTAGTCGGTGGATTTCATCGATGAATAATACGTCATTTTCTTGTAAGTTAGTCAGGATGCCGGCAAGATCTGCTGCTTTTGATAGAGTAGGGCCACTAGTTGCTTTAAAATTAACTCCCATTTCTTTTGACACTATTTGCGCTAAAGACGTTTTACCAAGGCCAGGTGGGCCATAAAAAAGCGTATGGTCTAATGATTCACTACGGTTTTTTGCAGCCTGAATAAAAATACCAAGATTGGCTTTAATCTGTTCCTGGCCGATAAAATCTTTAAGTAAATTTGGCCTAAGGTTAATTTCATTGTCTGTTTCTAATTTTTCGCTTTGCAATATTTGTTTGCTCATAAATTAACCTGATATTCAGTTTTTTAGTGCTAATTTAATCAGCTCGTTTAATGAAATATTTCTATCCTGGGCAAGGAGTGTATTTACTCTGTTTTGAGCTTCGGCTTTATTTACCCCAAGAGCCACAAGGGCTGATATAGAATCAATAGCAATATTATTGATTCCGGAATCCTTGCCAGCAGAACTGGTAATAGGAATTTCAGAAATATAGCTTGAGGAATATTTATCTTTTAATTCGGTAATTATTCTTTCTGCCAGCTTTTTGCCAACTCCTGAAACCCTGCTAAAAGCTGTCGTATCTTTTGTTGCTAAGGCATAACTGATTTCATCTGGGCTTAAGGTTGATAAGATGGCAAGGGACATCCTAGTACCGACTCCTTTCACCGATTGGAGTAAGGTGAAGCTGCTTTTTTCCTCACTGCTATAAAAACCGTATAAGTGTATATGATCTTCCCTTACGTGGGTTTCGATTAATAACATAACGGAGTCGCCTGGGGTTAGATTTGCTAGAGTTTTGCTTGAGCAAAAAACCAGATAACCGACACCGCCAACATCAATGATAACATGATCATGATAACATGAATCAACTATACCTTTAAGTTTGCCTATCATAGAAGAAAAATAGTTTTATTATTCATATTTAATCGCTATAATAGCAGCTGAAAAATTTTAAGCAATAAATCATCCCTAAGAAATATTTTGCGTGTTTCAGAAAAAACTTCATATTTAATCGCCTTTTTTGCTACTGCAATTCATTACTATGATTATGCTCTGTTTGGTCTATCAGCATCAGTAATATCTAGTCAATTTATGCCTGAAGGCTCAAATAGTGACAAATTACTGAATTTTTTTATGATATTTAGTATTTCAGTAGCTGCAAGACCTATCGGGTCAGTTATTTTTGGTCGTATCAGTGATAAAATAGGTAGAGTTGTATCGGTTAAAATTACTACCATAATATCAGCTTTTTCTGCCTTAATTATTTCTATATTACCTGATTATGGAAGGGTAGGTTTGTGGGCAACTATCGTTTTGACTATATGCAGAATGCTGTTTATCATGAGTTTAGCGGGAGAAACTGATGCTATAAAAATTTATATAGCTGAGAAAATTGGCAAAAAATCCCGTCATTTAGCTAGCGGTTTGGTTTCTTTTTCAGCGCAATTAGGCGCCTTAATAGCTGCCTGTATGTACCATTTTACCTTAAGTGTTTCTGAAATTACTTGGCTTTGGCGTGTTAATTTTGCTGTTGGCGGAATACTTGGCGTAAGTGTATTTCTGCTGAGAAATTTTTTGCGTGAGAGCAGTCACTATATACAAAATAAAACAATAGATAAAGGAAAAGAGGATTCTAATTTAGCAGAAATAATATCCCAAAATAAGTTAAAGTTTTTTTTAACCTTAATGCTTAATGGAGGGATTGGAGCAAGCTATAATTTTTTAGTAATTTTTTTGAGTACTTTTATTGCTAAGGTTATCGGAAATATTTCTATCCATGAAGCTGCAGAAAATAATATAATTTTAATTATAGTCTATGCTATTTCATGTTTAATTTCCGGTGTTTTAGCTGATAGAGTTTCTATATATAAACAGATATTTATATCCCTGCTACTAACCTTAAGCTTGCTTTTTGTAATGCAAATTTTAAGTATTAATAAGCTATACTTCTTCCCGCTTCATATGCTCGTGGTATTTTTTGTACCGATTTATATGATACCAATCCAAATTAAACTACAATCAATATTTTCAGTAAATATAAGGGTTAGAATGTGCAGTCTAGGGCACTCGCTCGGCAGCATGATTCTATCTTCAACTATCCCATTTTTCTGTATGGTGTTGTGGAAATATACTGAAAATTTTTCTATAATTTATGCCTATTTCATGGTAATAATTTTACTAATTATTAGCGGGACTTTTGTAGTAATGAGAGAGTCGTATAAAAATATGTTTGAAATATAATATTTTGACCAAGTTTCTAACTTATTACTTTCTTATTTTAGAAAATTAGATGACTAAATATTTTTTTGCTGTTATCTTGAAAAGCTGTTAGAAGCTATTAACTTGCGGAACTTAAATTTCTATGTAGATATGATTGATTTAAAAATTGCTAGAAACTATGCTTCTTCCTTGTTTGATAATATTAAGTCCGATGCAGACCGTCAAAAAGTTTTAGAACAGATATCGGCGTTTAATCAAGTTCTATTAAATTCAAAGAAGTTAAGTTTTATTTTATATTCACCGTTAGTTTCTAAAAGTGATAAGATAAAATTAATAGAGAATCTTGTAAACGAGTTAAAACTAGAGGAAATAATAACCCGGTTTTTTAAAATTATTGTTAAAAATTCCCGTTTTGAAATACTAGAATCTGTGGTAAATGAGTATAAAAAACTCTTAAATGAAAGCAAAGGGGTAAAACTTGTTACCTTAGAGTTCGCGGTTAAACCCAATAAGAAGCTAGTAAATATGATTAGGGAATATTTAGAAAATAAATTAAGCAAGACCGTTGAATTTAATGTTGTTGAAAATGAATCACTAATTGGTGGAGTAATAATAAAGCATGATAGCCTACTTTATGATTATTCTATTGCTGGGGCTCTAGATAGAGCTGCTAGATTAGCAAAACTTGTAAAACTATGAATAAGAGTTTTACTAAATAAATTTATTATAATGTTTAAGGAGTTTTAAGAGATGAAGCTAAATCCGTCTGAAGTTTCTGAAATTTTAAAAAGAGAGATAGGGAATATAGACCAAATTTCTGCACTAAATGAAGTTGGCTATGTGGTAGCAGTGGGCGACGGTATTGCCAAAATCTACGGTATAGATAATGTTCAAGCCGGAGAAATGGTAGAATTTGCTTCTGGTGTAAAAGGCATGGTTCTTAATCTTGAGACTGATACGGTAGGTGCCGTAATTATGGGCGATGATAGAGCTGTTATGCAAGGTGACATGGTAAAAAGAACAGGGGATATTTTAAGTACTACTGTTGGTCCTGCTATGCTTGGGAGAGTTGTTGATGCACTTGGTCATCCAATTGACGGTAAAGGACCTATTAATACTACAGAATATAGAAGAGTAGAAACTAAAGCTCCTGGTATTGTAGTAAGAAAAAGTGTACACGAACCTGTTCAGACCGGAATTAAGGCGATTGACGCTCTAATTCCTATCGGTAGAGGCCAGAGAGAATTAATTATCGGTGATCGCCAGACAGGTAAGACTGCGATTGCAATAGATACTATAATAAACCAAAAAAATGCTCATTTAGAAGACAATACTACTGATAAAATTTTCTGTGTTTATGTGGCAATTGGACAAAAAAGGTCAACTGTTGCGCAAATAGTAAGAAGGTTAGAGGAAGCTGGAGCAATGTCTTACACGGTAGTAGTAGCCGCAACGGCTTCCGATCCTGCACCGCTACAGTTTTTGGCTCCGTATACTGGCTGTACGATTGGCGAATATTTTAGAGATAATGGGATGCATGCGCTAGTGGTATATGATGATTTAACCAAGCACGCTATCGCTTACCGCCAGATTTCTTTGCTTCTTAGAAGACCTCCTGGTAGGGAAGCATACCCGGGTGACGTGTTTTATTTACATTCAAGGCTATTAGAAAGAGCTGCAAAACTCTCTGATAAAAACGGGGGTGGTTCCTTAACAGCCTTACCTATTATTGAAACACAAGCCGGGGACGTATCGGCATATATTCCGACTAATGTAATTTCTATTACCGATGGTCAAATCTTTTTAGAAAGCGAATTGTTTCACAAGGGTATTAGGCCGGCTGTAAACGTAGGTATCTCAGTAAGTAGGGTAGGTTCGGCAGCCCAAACTAAGGCTATGAAAAAAGTTGCAGGTTCTTTGAAATTAGAACTTGCTCAGTTTCGTGAAATGGAATCTTTTGCCCAATTCGGTTCTGATCTTGATGCGTCAACACAGAAATTGATACAGCATGGCTTAAAGCTTACGGAAATTCTAAAACAGCTGCAATATTTCCCTTTTGTAATGGAGGAACAGGTAATAAGTCTCTATGCTGGAGTAAGAGGATACCTCGAAAAGATAAGTCCTTCTAATGTAAAAAAATTTGAACAGGAATTAATAGCAGATATCCACTTGAAAGAAGAGGGGATATTAAGGGCAATTAGGCAAGAAAAAGATTTAACTAAGGAAACGGAAGAGAAACTTAAACTTTACCTCGAGAATTTTTTAAGAGAATTTTTAGAGAATAATTAATATCATTTAGCATGTCTGGTTTAAAACATCTTAGAAATAGAGTTAAGAGCATAAAATCTACTCAGAAAATTACTAAGGCCATGCAGTTAGTATCGGCTGCTAAACTGAGAAGAGTTAAAGATCGGGCTGAAGCTTTAGATGATTATTCGTCTATTCTTACAAACATCATGAATGATGTTAAATTAAATCTTAACTTTATGAATTTAACCCCTTTTGAACAAAAGTTTTTTAACAACGAGGATGTAAAGGGTAAAACGCACTTGTGCGTAGTTATGACTTCTGAAAGGGGATTATGCGGTAGTTTTAATTCTCAGATAATAAAAGCAGTAAAACGGGATATTACTAAATATCAAGAGCAAAATGTTAAAGTAAAACTAATAATTGCCGGTAAAAAAGGATATGATGCCCTAAAAAACCAATATTCTGATCTAATAGAGGAATATTACCATATAACAAAAGAGCAGTACCTTCCTGTTGCGCTAGAAATCAAAAATAAAATTATTAGCTTAACCGACCAAGATAAAATAGATAGCTGTTCTATGTACTATAATGAGTTTAAAAATGCTCTTGTACAGATAATGACTAAAGTTAGTATTTTTCCTGTTGAACCTTTAAATATAAGTGAGCAGAAAGAAAATAGCAAATTACCTGATTCTCCTTTTGAATATGAAGGCTCTAACCTTGTAAGTAGTTTAATAGATTTATATATAATAGGCATGATAAAATACGGGTTCCTTCAAAATAAAGCCAGCGAAGAAGCTGCTCGGATGACCGCAATGGATAGTGCAACCAGAAATGCCGGAGAATTAATAGATAAGCTTACTTTACAGTTAAATAGATCAAGGCAGGCAATTATTACCACAGAACTTACGGAAATTATTTCCGGTGCTGAAGCTTTATAGGATTGTGAATGATAAAGTCTAAAGTGAAATTAGGCTTAGAAAATAAGGAGTTAAAAATGAAAGAAAGAACTGAGAAACAAGGAAGAATAACCCAGATTATTTCAGCCGTAGTTGATGTCCGATTCGACGATGGAACAAGATTACCAAATATTTTAAATGCGCTTGAGTGCGATAATAACGGTACAAGGCTAGTTCTCGAGGTAGCTCAGCACATTGGCGATAGTTCGGTTCGCTGTATTGCGATGGATTCAACTGACGGATTAGTTAGAGGTACACTTGTAAGAGACACGGGTAAACCGATACAGGTTCCGGTAGGTAAAGGTACCTTAGGAAGAATTATGAATGTAATAGGTGAACCGGTAGATGAAATGGGGAAAATTAAAAGTAAAGAGTTTTCTTCAATATATAAGGATGCACCAAGTTTTGAGGATCAATCAACTGAGAGAAGCATTCTGGTAACTGGTATAAAAGTAGTAGATCTACTCGCTCCTTATGCAAAAGGCGGTAAAATAGGGCTTTTTGGTGGAGCAGGCGTTGGTAAAACAATTATCATAATGGAATTGATTAACAACGTTGCTAAAGCTCATGGCGGTTATACAGCTTTCGCCGGGGTTGGTGAGAGAACTCGTGAGGGAAATGATCTTTATCATGAAATGATAGATTCCGGGGTTATTAATAAGGACGATTTAGAAAAATCAAAAGTGGCTCTTGTATACGGACAGATGAATGAACCTCCTGGAGCAAGAGCTCGTGTTGCTTTAACAGGCTTAACTATTGCCGAATATTTTCGAGACCTTGATGGCGGGCAGGATGTGTTGTTCTTTATCGATAATATATTCCGTTTTACTCAGGCCGGTTCTGAAGTATCGGCTACCCTTGGTCGTATACCTTCTGCTGTAGGTTACCAGCCAACTTTGGCGACAGATATGGGCTCTCTACAGGAAAGGATTACTTCCACCAAACGGGGTTCAATTACTTCTGTACAAGCGATTTATGTTCCGGCCGATGATTTAACTGATCCGGCTCCTGCTACGTCCTTTACGCACTTGGATGCAACTACGGTACTTAGTCGCCAGATAGCAGAACTTGGGATATATCCAGCTGTTGATCCGCTTGATAGTAATTCCCAGATTTTAGATCCAGATATCGTTGGAGAAGAACATTACACTATAGCGAGAGAAGTTCAGAAAATTTTACAGACTTATAAATCTCTTCAGGATATTATAGCTATCCTTGGTATGGATGAGCTCTCTGAAGAGGACAAGTTGATTGTTAGTAGAGCTCGAAAAATTCAAAGATTCCTGTCGCAACCTTTTCACGTAGCGGAAGTTTTTACCGGTATAAAAGGGAAATTTGTTAACCTTAACGATACAATTGCCGGTTTTAAAGGACTTGTCGAAGGGAAATATGATCATTTACCGGAAGCAGCTTTTTATATGGTGGGTACTATTGAAGAAGCTATAGAAAAAGCTGAAAAGATTAATGCTGCGTAAATTTATTAATGGCTAGTAAGCGGAATAATTGTATTTTATGGGTTTTTATAAATCTAATGATGGTTCGCAGGTTTTTAAGTAATCTAAAGCATTCCACAGTACTAATTAATACTAAACTAATTTTTAAAATTTTTGCTCTATGAATAATACTATATTAGTAAAAATTACTATGCCATCAGAAACTATATTTGAGGGGGAAGCAAAAATGGTTAATCTTCCTGGCTCTGAGGGTGTTTTTGGGGTCCTTCCCGGGCATGCCAAATTAATAGCTAAAATTACAATAGGTTGCATAAGTGTGTTTTTAGAAGATCACGAAAAAAAGTTTTTTATTTACGACGGAATAGCACAAATTACACCTTTAGAAGTAAATATAGTTTCTGAATTTGCAGTGGATTTGGAAGGGCAAAATAAAAATGGAATTTTAAGTAAGATTACGAATTTGAATACAGAGCGAGAACAGACTCAGGAAAATAGCCTAGAAGCTAAGTTACTAGAGAATGCAATAACTAAATATAATTCCTTACTTGATTTTATGGGAAATTGATTTGTGATAGAGTGTAGCAGAAAAATAGATTTTGATGCGGGGCATCGAGTTATTGGTCATAAGAATAAATGCCAGTATCTTCATGGGCATCGATATATTCTAGAAATTACGGCAGCAGCGTTAGAACTTGATGAAATCGGTATGGTTGCTGATTTTGGCGTTTTAAAGGAAATTATGAAAAGCTGGATTGATATCAATTTTGACCATAATGTAATTCTGCATAAAAACGACCATAAACTAGGGGAGAACATATCGAAATGGACGGGCCAATCTGTATACTATATGGATACAAACCCTACTGCGGAAAATATTGCTTTACATCTATGGCAAGATGTTATACCTCTATTATTTGCAAAAAGTTCATTTCGAATATTGAAAATTAGACTTTATGAAACTCCAAATTGTTATGTAGAAGTAAAATGAATAGCACGGAATTTTGCGTTATTATAACTACTACCGATAACTTAGGAAATGCTAATGATATTACGTCTTATTTAATTGAGAACAAGCTTGCGGCGTGTGTGCAATTGGAGGAGGTGCTAAGTTCTTTTTACTGGGAAGAAAAGCTTTGCCAGTCCAAAGAATTTCGCTTAATGATAAAGACTTTATCTGCTAGTTATAGCGATGTAGAAAAAGCTATAATAAAGCACCATAACTATAGTTTACCGGAAATAATTAAGCTAGATATTACAGCTGGTTTGTCCCAGTATTTAAATTGGGTAAGAGAAACACTTACATAAAACTAAATTATAATTATAATTTAAGAGGTCGAACTTGTTCCTAAGTATCTGCTAGTTTAGCCTGTTTTTATCAATTGGCTAAGAAAATTGCAATTCTAAATAATATATAGATATGAGGTTTTAAATATGAAACTTTGGCATAAAGTTACATTAGGATTAATTTTAGGAATAGTTTTTGGAGTATATTTACCTCAATATTCAGAAACTGTTAAGCCTATAGGTACCGTATTTTTACGGCTGATTCAGATGATAATTTTACCGTTAATTTTTTTCAGTTTAGTTTCAGGTATTACTAGTATGAATGACCCTAGCTCACTTGGTAGGGTAGGAATGAAATCTGTTCTAGCCTTTCTTGGTACTACATTTTTTGCTGTTGTATTCGGTCTTTTGGTAGCTTTTGTTTTAAAGCCAGGAGTTGGGGTAGTGATAGATTTTGGATTCCCTCAAGAAAGAAATTTTAAACAAGGCGGTTTTGATTTGACTGACTTCTTAATAAATATTGTTCCTAACAATATAGTGGGGTCATTTGCAGAAGGTAAAACTCTTCAAGTTGTATTCTTTGCAATTTTTACCGGAATTATTCTAAATAGTATGGGCTCATCAGCAGATTCTTTAAAAAGCTTTATTAATTCTGTAGCTAAAATGGTTCTAAAAATGATTTCTAAGGTTGTTGAATTATCTCCTTACGGTGCTTTTGCTTTAACAGCATGGGTAGTAGGGACTCAAGGCCTTGCTATTATGCTTAGCTTATCTAAATTAGTTGTTGCAATAACTGTTGCTATGGCATTGCAGTATTTAATTTTTGGTTTGTTTATAATGATATTTTGTAAGATGTCACCAATACCTTTTTATAAAAAAAGTTTCGAATATCAATCAATTGCTCTTTCTACCGGCAGTAGTAAAGCTAGCCTAGCTACTACGATGCAAGTTTGTCGCCAAAAGTTAGGGGTCTCAGAATCTAGTACGTCGTTTGTTCTACCGCTTGGAGCCTCAATTAATATGGACGGGATGGCAATTAACTTAGCCCTCACCACTGTTTTTTTTGCTCAGATGATGGGCATAGATCTCACTACTAGTGATTATATGGTAATAATATTAACGGCTACCCTTGGTTCCATGGGAGGAGCTGGAATACCAGTAGGTTCCCTCGTGATGCTTCCCATGATTTTAACTGCGGTAAATATGCCGATTGAAGGGGTGGCAATAATAGCCGGTATAGATAGAGTGCTTGATTTATTACGCACTGCTATAAACATTACGGGTGACGCTACAATTACCTTGATAATAGACAATAGTGAAGGTAACCTAAATAGAGAGTTATATAATTCTGATTGTAAATAATTATCATGTCAAAACTCAAGCTTCTTAGTTGCTGCTTTGTTTGTTCTGTTTTTACTATTTTTTCCATCAATTCTACTTTTGCAAAAGATGTTGAACAGGAGAAAACAGTTAAGATTGCTGCCGGTAGTGTACTAGAAGGTTATTACTTTATTGGTTTAAGATTATGCAGATATATAACTGAATCTAATGATGGTATACGCTGTGAAGTAGTACCCACGACCGGTAGCTTAGAGAATATAGATCTCTTAAGAAAAGGGGAGGTGGATTTTGCTTTTACGCAAGCAGAGTTGGCGGTGGATGCTTATAAGGGGAAGGGGTATTTTAATAATTCGAAACCATTTTCTGATATAATTTAACTGCTTAGGCTTCATGATGAAGCATTTACCGTAATTGCTAAGGATAAAGATAAAATCCTTGTCTTCGGAGATTTAGATGGAAAGAAAATATCAAATGGGCCTAAAAATTCAGATAGTACTGTAGCGTATAATCTTCTTGCTTCTCATTATAAGTTTAAAAAGCAACCAGAAGATATAGAGATACCTCATGAAGAATATGCAAACCAATTTTGTAGTGGAAAAGTTGATGCAATCATTTTAATGACTGGTCATCCTAATTCTTTAGTAAATCATATTACTCACTCGTGCGAATCCGATTTTGTGAGTATAGAAAAGGATAAAATTGATTTATTAGTTAGTCAAAATCAAGCTTTTAAAAGGTATATAATTGACGAAAAAGGATATCCCGGTATAAACAAAAGCGAGAATACATTTTCTGTATCTGCTATTTTTATTACCACAAATTCAGTGCCAAAAGAACTTATTTCTAATTTAATGCAGTATTTAAGAAAGAGAATGGATCAGTTCAAATTATCCTATCCCTTGTTGTATGATTTAGAAAATGATCATTTTACCTCTGGGTTTGTCTTGCCAGGGTTTGAACATAAATAACTTGTAAATACTATAAATATGTATAAAAATATAATTGTTCCAATAGACTTATCAGATAAACAATCAATAAAGGCCATTTTTCCTGCTGCTATTAATCTTGTTAAGGCCTTCGGTTCTGAATTACACCTTGTGCATATTATTCCCGACTTTGGGACAAAGTTGGTAGAAGATTATTTACCGAAAAACTGGATAAACGATCAAAAGGCAAAATATAATAAACAACTACAGGATTTAGTTAGTCTCTACATACCTGAAGAAATTATGGTTAAGTGCTATATTGGCCGTGGGGCTATATATGATGAGGTAATAAATTACTCAAATAAAGTAAATGCTGACTTGATTATTTTATCCGCTGTTCGCCCTCAGTTACGTGATTATATGCTTGGGCCGAATGCTTCTAAAATTGTAAGGCACTCATCTGTGTCTGTATTAGTCGTGCGTGAAGAGTAAGAAGTTTATTTTATTCTATCCTACTGAAGTGAATATTATCTGAAGCTTTGATTCTTTACCCTCTTAAATTATCAATATTTTCTTTATAATTACCATTGAAAATGTAGTTACCGGAGATTAACAAATTAGCACCTTGTTGCCGGCATAAGCGTGCTGTTTCTTGGTTAATCCCCCCGTCTACTGCAATTATAATGTTTCTGTTTTTCACTAAATTATAGACTTTTTGGATTTTGGATAGTTGATTCGACATGAATTTTTGTCCGCCAAAACCAGGATTAACAGTCATTATTAGAACCAAATCAATTTTCTCTAAAACATATTCTAAAATGTCCGGACTTGTAGTCGGCAATAAGGCTATTCCTACTTTAATTCCTGTATTTTTAATTAAATCAATTGTTCTATCTAGATGAACGGTAGCTTCAGGGTGAATAGTAATACAATTAGCGCCAGCATCTACATATTGGAAAACATAATTTTCTGGGCGCTCTATCATAAGATGTACATCAAACGGAAGTTTAGTATAATTCCTAATTTTCGAGATAACAGGCGGGCCAAAAGTTAGATTGGGAACAAACACGCCATCCATTACATCAATATGGATTAAATCTGCTCCAGCTTTTTCAAGCTTTTCAATATCCTGTCCTAAATTAGCAAAATCAGCAGATAATATTGAGGGTGCTATTTTAATCATTTTATATTTTTCCTTATAAATCAGCTATTGCCTTTAAAATATTTTTCACTTTTTCTGGAATAATTTTAGTGCTTAAATTATATTTATTTTTTATATATTTGTATTTATTATGTACAGTTTATATGAAAATATAATTTAACATTATTTTATGAAATTTACTATAGAAATTGCCCAAGATAATAATGAATGGGATTTATATGAAGAAATAAATCCTAAGTTATTTAAAAAAATCTTGGACAAAGTCATAAAAAATTACCCTAATTTTACTCAGGTTCAGAATATAGAATTATCGATACTGCTTAGTAACGACAAAAGAATAAAAAAGCTGAACCAGGAATTTAGAAATGAAAATAGCGCTACTAACGTTTTATCTTTTCCAGACTTAGATATAGATTTTAAGCAGATACTTGAATTTAAACCAGACCTAGATTATATATATTTAGGTGATATAGCATTTGCTTTTGAAACGATTTCTGAGGAAGCAAAGGAAAAAAATATACCTTTTTTAAATCATTTTAAGCATTTATTAGTACATGCAATATTACACTTACTTGGCTATGATCATATAAACGATGACGAAGCTGAAATAATGCAAAATATCGAAGTTAAAATTTTAAAAAAATTATCAATTCCTTCACCTTATTTATAAATAAACTAAATATTAACCATAAATTATGCCAGGAAAATCAGATATAGAAGAACCTCCCGAAACAACTTACTCATTTCCATATAAAATCAAAAAATTAATTAATAAGTTAAAAATATTACTTAATCGGCAAACTGAGCCTATAGATCAAAAGCTTAATCTTGAAGATAATTTAATCCAGCCAAACATTATTATCCAGAACTTCGAGAGTTTTGCCGAAAAAACCGTGGAAGACATAATGATACCAAGGTCTGATATAATTGCGGTAAGTTGCGAAGCTTCTCTTGAGGATATAAGTAAAACGATTATTAAATATGGTCATACCAGAACATTAGTATATAAGGAGAATCTTGATAATGTTATCGGGTTTTTACATATTAAAGATTTATTTGAAGTTATTGCTAAATCAAAGAAATATAATCTAAAAAAGTTAATGAGGAAACATATAGTATCTCCTCATTCTATGACTTTAATTGACCTTTTAAAACAGATGCAGATACACCGTACACATATTGCGGTAGTTGTGGACGAGTATGGAGGGACAGACGGTATTGTAACAATCGAAGATGTTATCGAAGCAATAATAGGTAGAATCAATGACGAGCATGATGAAAGCCTAGACGGAGAAAATATAGAAATCATTAAACCGGGTGTGATGATTGTTAATGCTCGAGTAGAAATAGAGGAACTAGAAAAAATTCTGGGCGTCAGTTTGAGAAAAGAGGAAGGTGAATTTGATACAATCGGGGGGCTTGTACTAGCTAAAATTGGAACAGTTCCGGAGAAGGGTGAAGTAATAGCTATTACTGAGGAAGTGACCATAGAGATACTAGATTCTACTCCCAGAGCTATAAAACAACTAAAAGTTATATGTAATAAGAAACAGGTTTATTAAGGATTGTTATAATGTTGCTCTTATGTTATGCTATTGCCATTAATAATTAAATTTAATATAGAAAAAATTATGAAGAAAATTGTAAAAAAATGGGAAGGAGGTGCCAAAAAACATGGTGGGTTTGGCAAGGCAATGGGTGTTCAAATAGATAAATGGATACAGAGTCCTGAAGAGCAAGCTAAAGAAATTAGAGAAGCAGAAGAGTTAAGGCAAAGGCTGGAAAACGAACGGTTAGCCAAAGAAGCAGAGGAGCTAAGGCAAAGGCTGGAAAACGAACGGTTAACCAGGGAAGCGGAGGAGTTGAGGCAACGGTTGGAAAACGAACGGTTAGCCAAAGAATCAGCAGCGGAAAGAGAAAAGTTAGTACAAGAGCAAAGCAGGCAAGTTGTAGAAGTTTCTAAAAAGCATGCAGAAGAATTAGAGCAGGTGGTACTGGCCAAAAAACTTTCAAAAGAGTCGTTTAAAAAATCACAAATAGAGAAAATAGGAGATTTTTTAAGCAGGTCCGAAGATGTTAGTGATGAAGCAGCTTTTCCTGCGATGGATATTGTAAAAAATTGGACATCGACTTATGCAGAGCTGATTGAAAAGTTACACGGCTTCGGAGATGAAGCTCTCGATAAATTCCTAAGTAGTGTAGAAATTGCCGGTGATAGCAGTTTCTAGGGAAATCTAATATTGAAAATTTAAAGCCAGTACCATTCTTTAATTTTATACTCTAATTTTAGGTAAATAATAAGGGTTAAAGAGGTTATTGGCTTTTTTATTATTTATTTCAATAAATTATAGTGCCGTCTAAACCTTTATAAGTAAATTTAAAAACTTTTAAAATATCCAATACAAGTAAAAGTAACTGAGATAACCTTAAGCATTATTTATCAGCATGAGAGGAGTAACCCCGGCTTGGAAAGCTTATTCCAGCTGTAAGAAAAAAGCTAGCCTTCGTTAGCAACCCTTTTTTAACTTTAAAGAAATGCTGCCCAAGAATGATCCATAGTAAATTATGTGGCAATAATTTTGGACAGACACGGTTTCCTGGCCACGCTTTATAATTAACTAAATCTACTTAAATAACCCTTTTAATTGCTTTTTAACCTCAGATTCTAATTCTTTGGCCGGATTTTTTTGCTCGAGTGGAGTAGGTTCTTGAGGTTCTGCCGGTTGCTGGGATGTTGGTTCATCATTTCCTGTACCGCCGCCAATAATACCTTTTAATATATCTTCAGGTTTTTTATTTTTTCTTATATTATCTATTACATTAGTTAAGACATTTTTTATTAAATGTTCCTGGAGAGCTTTTGTATCTAATTTGTGTTGAGGGTTGTCCAAGGCTCCGTAAATATGAGCTTTTAAAGGAGGCATAGATTTTATGTCCATGTTTATTGTGCTCTTTACATCTATCGTATATTGGGGAAGGTTAACACTTCCGATAGCAGACATATTTACAGAAGGGGCGTCTAAATTGCATTTAGTAATGTTAGCAATTCCGGATTTTATATTAGTATCGATTTCTAACTGGTTAAAAGCGGTTTCCCCACCGGAGAATGAATAATCCAGACCTTTTAAAAAACTTTCGAGGTTCTTGATGTTTTTTAAGTTATGAAGTATTTTCTGTAAATCGAATCCGCTAACTTTACCATTAACGGCTGTTAGTTTAGCACTACCAAACAAATTGCTTACATACTGGTATTCAGTTTGACCGCTGGTTTTTAAATCGGTATCAAAATTGACTTTGCCTTCAGTAACTTTAATTCTTCTTCCAGTATGGATCATATTCTTTAGGTGAGCTCCTTTTAAATTTGCTTTAAAATTTACCGGTTGGGATGGCTCAGACGAAACCTGGCCCGAGGCTTCTAAATGGCCCCCATATAAATTTCCGCTTAAAGATTTTAAATGCAAAATTCCATCGGTTAATTTCATAACTGTTTTTATGCTATCAAATACTAGTTCTCCTTTAATAACTTTCTGAATTGTTATTGTAGCATCACCATCCATTTTATTAAAAAATGATAAATCTATTTTGCTCTTCGACCAGGGAGACGTGTTAAATGAGGGCTCGTTTTTAGCATTTGGGTTACTAGGAGAAGAGGAAATATTGCCGTTAATTATGCCTTCTAAATCTAAGGTAGACATTTTTAAATTTAATAAGATTTTTGGTTTTACATTAGATAAATTTAAACTCAGTAAACCATTAATATTAAGAGGAGTATTATTTAAAGAAAAAGTAGATTTATCTAACGATACTTCAATAAGTTTTTTAAAGTCTCCTTCAACTTTTGCAGATAAAGAATAACTTCCTAGTCCTGAATTCGGAGTAGATTTTTGTAATTGCCCTAGGGTTTGTCCTAAATTGTTTCCGGAACTTACTAAAGTTAAATATGGTTTTATATTATCTTTTAGAATAATATCTCCTTTAATAATATTAGTAGTTTTTGCTGCTATTATTATATTATCAGTTTTAAACGTATCTTTTATTTTGGTAGTTTCTCCTTTAATTTGCAGATCACTAATATTAATAGGCAAATCTATAGCAAATAAGTTGCTAAAAGTCTTGAGATGATTAGTATTTATATCATAACCAACGTTTAAATCCTTATTCCAGTTCCTAAGACTGAAGCTACCGCTTAAGTTAGCTTTATCCACAGTTAGATTTATGTCTCGTAAAAGTAATTGTTGATCCAAATACGATAAATTTGTTGAGAAAGAAAAAGGTTGGCTAATTATTGAAGCTGGTAAATCTTTAGCGGTAATTTTTAATGCGCTAATTATAGGTTCAAGTGCAGGAGCTTTTATATATATTTTTGTATGTAAGCCTTTATCCGCTCTAGCAAGAGTAGAAAAAATAATATCTGAATCACCAGGATTTAGTTTTAGAGTTAAATCCGCCTCGTTTTTTTCAATATTATAGTTAGAGCTACCTTTAGCAATTAATTCTCCAAAATTAATATCAATATTAGTAACTTTTACTAACTTTTTATCGGCGTTAATATTTAAAGCAACTTTGTGTTGTACGTTATCGTCAATATTAAGGCCTGGTATAAAATTTTTAAGATTTTTAGCATTTCCTTCTAACTGTAATTTACCGATAAAATTTGTAGTTTTAGGGTCAAAATTACCCGATAGGTTAATTTCTTCTTTTAAGAAATTAACACTTGCTTTTAAAGCTATAGTTTCGTTATTCCCTTTGATATCACCTTTGATATTATAATCCTTGTTAGTAGAGTAAAATTCACAGGTTAAGTTATTAGGTCCACGGAAGTTTTTGATTTGTAGATTATCAATTTCAAAAACTTTTAACTCGGAGCCTGTATTAATTTCTTTAATATAATTTATTTTAGCTTCTAGAATCTTAAAAGAGTGTATGTATAATTCACTTTTTCCTTCAATTTTTGAAGATTCCCTGTTGGAGTTTGCTTCAGGAGATACTGATTTTGAAAAATCCCAAGAAGTAGAACCATTTGCTAGCTGTTCAAGATTAATTACGGGTTGATTAACTTCTACTTCTGAGATTACTATATTTCCAGTAAGTAAAGAGAATAAAGATACAGATGCTGTTACTTCTTTTGCTTCAAATAGGCAAGGGTATTTCGCTCCAGGTACTGATGAAAGTTTTACATCTTTAAGTTTAATTTCTGGATTTGGTAATAAGGATAAGCTCATCGGCCCGTTTATTTCTAATTCTCTTCCTATTGTTTCTTTTATTTTTTGAGAAGCTATTACTTTGTATTTATCTAGGGGGATAAAAAGTGGAATTATTAGCAATAAAACAAGACAACAAATAAGCAGTAAGCCTGAGTATTTTAAAAATTTCTTCACACGAATATCCTTAATCTATTATTAGCAGTTCAATGATTGTATATAAATTTATTTTAACAAGCAAGAGGGTTAAGATTTTATTGGCAGTTAGCTTGAATAAGAATTTTTTATAGCGCAAGCGAAATAATTAACGTCAATGTTATCCGATAAATACCACGTATCAGTCATAATATCGAATTTTAAACCGGTAAGGTTTTTAAGGTGAAAATTATTCGTTTCAAGTATCTGGCACAATTCTGAAGGTTTTAAAAACTTGGAGTAATTGTGAGTATTAATAGGAACCCATTTTAGTATATACTCGGCAGCAATTATTGTTTGGGCATAAGATTTTATAGTACGGTTAATAGTTGAGAGGATAAGAATGCCGGCTGGTTTTAATAACTTTAGTAAATTTTGGATAAATGCCCTTTGATTTGATACGTGTTCTAGGACTTCCAAACATAACACAACATCATATAACTGATCGGGAAAATTACTAATATATTCTTCAACAGTGGTATTTATTGTGTTTATAGTCAAATTATTATTTTTTGTATATTCTGATAACGCTTTTATATTGTAGGAATTTGCGTCAATAGCTGTAACCCTAGCCCCTAACTTGCAAATAGGTACGCTTACTAATCCGCCCCCGCAACCTACATCGATTATATTCAGATTTTTTAAAGGGTTTAAATCATCATTTCCTGTAATATTAAAATGCTCGGTAATTTTATCATTAATATATTGTAATCTAATAGGACTGATTTGATGCAAAATCTTGAATTCCCCGGATTGATCCCACCATTCATTCGAAGTCTTATTAAATTTGTATAATTCGTTTTGGTCTATTGATGATTCTTTATTCATAGCACTTTACAAGGTACAAGAAAGAAGCTTAATTAATAAATTGTGCTTCAAAAGGTTACTGCAAACTGATAGAATGTTCAACGATTAAAATATAACCGATACCTATAAGCAGTATTTATGGCTTTAATTGTCCAAAAATTTGGTGGTACCTCAGTTGCTGATACCATAAGGATTCAAACGATAGCAAAAATCATTTTAAAAGAATATGATGCGGGTCATAAACTAGTAATAGTTGTTTCCGCTATGGCTGGGGTCACTAACTCTTTGATTGCTAAGTGCAGTGAGGTATCGCAATTAAATACATATGAACATATGCAGGAGTACGATGCTGTCGTAGGTAGCGGTGAAATTTTAACTTCTGGGCTAGTTGCTCTTGAATTACAAAGACTAGGATTAAAGGCTCGCTCTTTACAAGGATGGCAAATACCTATTTTAACAGACGATGTTTTTGCTAATGCTCAGGTAGAATCTATCAATTCTGACTTTATTCATGATTTGCTAGCAGAAGGAATTATTCCGGTTATTACTGGTTTTCAGGGAGTGACTAACAAAAAGCAGCTTACAACTCTTGGTAAAGGCGGGTCTGATACAACGGCAGCATTAATCGCAGCAGCAATTGGAGCAGATAGAGCAGATATTTACACAGACGTAATAGGAGTATTTAGTGCTGATCCGAGAGTAGTTCATGATGCTATTAAAATTGATTATATAACATGCGAGCAAATGCTCACCTTAAGTAGCTGCGGGGCAAAAGTGTTGCATTCAAGAGCAGCTCTTGCCGCTGCTAGGTATAAATTCGACATGAAAATATTATCGTCTTTTGATGATAATCCGGGAACATTAATTACCTCAAAAAATTTTGATAAGGTATCTAAAATGGAAAAAAGATTAATTACTGCAATAACTTCAAACAAGAATATTATACAGATTGATATTACCTGCGCCCCAGATAGGTTTTCTGAAGTAAATGACAAATTTACCGAAGAAGGCTTAATTGTAGATAAAATAGAGATTTACGACCATAACAAGATAAATTTGATAGCGAGCCTAGCTGATAAAAATAAATTTCAAGCTACTTTAGATAATTTAAAAAGCCTCTCTAAAATATTAAATTATGGTATAAAATCAAACATTTCTACAGTAACGGCCGTGGGATATGGTATAAAAAATGATGGCGGTATCTGTTTCAATATTATTAACTTATTAAGCAATCAAGAAATAAAGGTAAAAGGAATTGATTTAACAGAAACCAGATTTACCGTTGTTTTGGAAGATCAGGATACGGAAAAAGCTATTAAATTACTGCATAAACATTTTAAGCTTAATGATAAAAAAGATGGCTAAATGCAACGATCTGAGCAATCTATAATTAGAAAAGGTTTTGGTTTTATAGGGTTAATTTCCTATATAAAAAATCCTTTATCTTTACTCCTTTTAATTCTTTCTTGCTCTGCTTTTATTATATTCTTACAACAAATATCTTCCCATAACGATAAAGCACTTCTTTATGGCCAGATAACTTTTTGGCTATGGATGACTATGTTTTTTTCTATGTTTATGGAATTTGCTTATAGTAGAAAAAAATTTAAGTTTATCTCCGAAAAAATTACTAACAACCATGCGTTAATAAAAAAACTTAATTCACTCGATAATATTGATGATTATCAAAAAGTGAAAAAAAGTTCTATAAAATCCGGCAATTTAATTTTGTTACACAGCGGTGATGAAGTGCCTTTTGACGGTGAAGTCATAAAAGGCATGAGTTATGTTAATGAGACTGATATAACCGGCTCTTTAGAGCATAAATTGAAAAGTCCAATTAAAGACAACATCTTGATAGCAGGTAGTATAGTAGAAGGAGGGGATTGGATTGTAATGAAAGTCAGTTTTGCTAGTAATAAGTCCTTCTTTACTAGGGTAGGTAGATTACTTCGGAACATAAATAGGCAACCCATACCTTCTGAGATCGCTTTGCAAAAGTTAATGATAGGGTTATCCATACTATTTGCTAACGTAGTTTTTGTTATATGGGTAATAGCTAGTTATTCCGGTGTAGAAATACCGGTTATTTATCTTATTGCTCTAATGGTGGTACTGCTTCCTACCACAATTTCTACCTTACAAAGAGTGATTATTTATAATGGAGTAGTAAAACTTGCTGCACGTAATATAATAGTTCAGGATCAAATAGCTTTTGATAATGCGGTGGATCTTGATATCGTATTACTTGACAAAACTGGTACTTTAACCCTTGGGCAAAGGAAAATGGTTAACTTCAAATTAACTTCAAAAACCGATGAAAAAGATTATTTTAGATATTTATATCTATCTTCTGTAAATGATAATACCGAGGAAGGAAAGAACATAAAAGCTTTTGCTATAAAAAACTACAAAGATTTAGACCCAAAAATAAATTTAAAATTATACCACTATTTGCCTTTCTCTGCCTCAAATTCTATTAGTAGATGCAACTATAATAATATAGAAATTAGAAAAGGTAGCATGCAGGCAATAGCAAAATATCTTGGAAAAACTGTAGAGTCTTTTCCTCAAGAAGTGCAAAATATAGTTAAGGAAGTAGCAAAAGCCCACGGGACTCCTTTAATACTAACTGTTAATAAAAAGATAATAGGTATCATAAATTTGCATGATAGCTTTAGAAAAGGGGTTGCAAAACAAATACGCAGTATTGAGAACGCAGGGATTAACACAATAATGGTTACGGGAGATAATGCTATTACTGCTTCTTATATCGCAAAAAATCTTGGTATAAAAAATTTTTATGCTGATTGCACACCGGAAAAAAAACTTGAGTTAATCAGGTCTCTTCAAGAACAAGGATTTATTGTAGGTATGTGCGGAGATGGATTAAATGATGCCTTGGCTTTGGCACAAGCTGATATAGGTTACACGTTTGAGGATAGAGGGTATGTGCACTCAATATTAGCAGGTAATATTGTTGCAAAACATCACAATTTACTTGGTATTATTGAATTAAGAAATGAATGTAAAAAAATTACGGTACGAAAAGGAGCAATAACTGTTTACTCTATAGCCTCTGATTTAGCTAAATATTTTATTATTGTCCCGGCATTATTTATTACAGCTTTTCCCTCTCTATCAAAATTAAATATTATGCAATTCCAATCGATAGATAGCGTACTACTTGCTTCTGTTATTTTTAATGGATTAATAATACCTGCCCTTTTACCACTACTTTCATATAATTTAAAAAATGTACAAGATACAACCTATTTATGGAGGATAATTTTGCTATGTGGTTTTGGAGGAATAGTCTCTCCGCTTTTATTTATTAAACTAATTGAATTTATAATTTATAAAGCTGATTTAATATAATGAAAAATCTACTACTTAGCTTATTTCTTTATTTTTTCTGTTTTCTAGCTATTGGCGCGTACACTTTAGATATCAATTTAATCGGTAAAACTTTCTGGCCAGAAAAAACGAAAGGGAGCTTAATTATAGATAAAGAGAGGAGGATTAGGGGATCTTATTTAGTAGCACAATACCTGCAAGATACAAGATATTTTAGGCCTAGACCCAATATACAGGCTGATGCTCAGTGCGGTGTAGCAATATATAATAACGATTTTAAAAAAGTGTTGACTCATAATTATGATAAGCAACTAAATCATGCAGATATAACTATGATAACCTCTTCTGCAAGCCTATATGATCCCTTTATTAAAAAGGGAGAAGCAATTTTGCAGGCTTTGTCAATATCTAAATCTAGGGGGATAGAGCTGGATAAAATTTATAAATTAATCGATCAAAATACATTGTCTAAGCAGAAAATATTTTTTGAATTAGATATAGTAAATACTTCTATTCTTAACGCTCTATTAGACGGTTATCCAGGTAAATAGCAATACCCATTCCGCATACGTAATAAAAGATTATATCTTGATTATAAGTTTTATTTTTACTATTATTGCCGGGTAATTAAATATTATTAAAGCAAGGAATGCTAAAAACTGAAGATAATGCAGCTATAATATCTGAAAATCAATACCTTACAGGTTTTTTTCTTGCAGAAAAAGAACGAAAAATATATAATAAGTGGAGAATACGGATATTGCTTTCAGTTATTCTAGGGTATGCTACGTTCTACTTATGCCGACAAAATTTTTCGATGATTATGCCGGCTTTTATGGAAGAATTTGGTTATACAAAAACCGAGTTAGGAGTAGTGTTAACCGTTGCTTCTGTAATTTATGGAATCGGCAAATTTATTAATGGATATTTTAGTGATAAATCAAACTCAAGATATTTTATGCCGATCGGCTTATTCTGTTCTGGATTAACTACATTTTTTTTAGGGTTTTCGGAAAGTTTAATATTCCTTAGTATATTGTGGGTTATTAATAATTGGTTTCAATCTATGGGATGGCCGCCAGTAGCTAGGATGCTAACTCACTGGTTTGCACCGAAAGAACTGGGAACGAAATGGGCTTATGGTGCTACTTCTCATCAAGTGGGGGGAGCTATTACTTTAGTATTTACCGGTTATTTGGTTGCTGATTTTGGCTGGAGGACAGCATTTTTTATCCCGGCTATAATTGCTATTATAGTTGCTTATATCTTATTTAACAGGTTAAGAGAGTCACCCAAAGAATTGGGATTTCCGCCGGTAGAGTTATACAAAGCCCAGGAAACTAATAAAGAGAATAAAGAAGAAGATAATTTAAACACTGCAGAAATTATTAGGAAAGTGTTTTTTAATATAAATATGTGGTACATCTGTTTGGCTAATATGTGCCTGTATATTGTAAGATTAGGGGTTATATTTTGGGCGCCGTTGTTTTTAAAGGAATTTAAAAATATGGCAATTGATGAAGCCGGATGGCATGTAGCGGCTTATGAACTTGCCGGATTATTAGGCGGGGTTTCTGCAGGGTGGATATCCGATAAAATATTTCATGGTCAGCGTGGTCCCGTCGGAATGGTGTTTATGCTTTCACTTGCTTGTACACTTTGGATATTTTGGCAATTACCACCAGAGTATGTAATTTTAAACGGATTAATGATGATTTTGATGGGGTGTTTTGTTTACGGTCCCCAGATATTAGCAGGGGTTGCATCTGCGGATTTTGCTTCTAAGAAAGCAATAGGAACAGCAAACGGGCTAGTAGGAACAATGGGGTATGTCGGTTCAGGAATTTCCGGTGTTTGTGTAGGGATAATTTCTGACAATTGGGGATGGAGTGCAGTTTTTATGTTTTTTATAATTTCAGCTTTACTGGGAGGTCTATTCTTCTACTTAACATGGGAAAGAAAACATAACATAGCCAATTAAATTATTTCTAATACAGAAAGTAATAACTTACAGAGTAGATAAACTTATTTTACAATTGTGATTTAATTTACCTAAAGTAGCTATATTCCATAACTTTGAATATTTTCCCCATTTGTTCTTTTGCAATAAGCCTATGAAGTTGTGCATCTAGAATACCTGCATCTTCTAAAGAAGATGTGCTTTTCAATAATTGTTGGCGAATAACTATACCCCAATTTACTAAAAAATCTCGCTGAGAAGAAATAACAATATTTTTGATTCCTTTTTGTAGGACAGCATTTCTAAGAGCATTAAAATCCACATGAGCACTTAGATCAGATTTCCCAACAGATTCAAAGATTGGCTGATATTGATGATTTTTTATTGCCTGAAGAGTTGAATTATATTGATTTCTATTTCGCTCTGCTGGCTCAATATTATAACCGTAATCTATAACTAAACAGACACCAGTGACCTTTCGGAGATGAGCTGTTATTTTACGAATTATTTCTAATGCTTCAGCTGATTCTTCTAATATTGCTCCGTCGTGGGCGTTCTTGTAATCAATATTTAATTGCTGTGTTAAAGCTTTATTTAATTCTACCTTATCAAGTTTAAGTCTACTATCTATTGGATCACATATTATAACCGCTTCATACCATGTTTGACGAATTTTTATATACTGTTTAATAGGTAAGGCGTCAAAAAACTCGTTGCTAATAATAATACAAGGGATGGGTGGAAGGTCATTAAGATTATTAATCCATATTACCTTTGAACTAGTAAAAGAAAGATTAGCTTCTTGTTTTTTTATGAAATTATTGTTTATTTCATAGAGAAAAATTTTAACTGCTTGGGTAAATTCTGGTACTAATTTAACTACTCGCATTAAATCACGCATTAATATTCCCATCCCAGGTCCAAGTTCAATAAGAGCAAACTCCTTGGGGCACCCTAATTGCTGCCATTTGCTAATCAACCAAAATCCGATAGTTTCACCAAAAAGTTGAGAAATTTCTGGTGCAGTAATGAAATCGCCATCTGCACCAATTGAGGTTTGAGATCTATAGTATGAGCTAGGATTAATTGATAATACTTCTCTCATCATATCATCGATTTTGATATAGCCTAACTTTTTAATTATTGATCTTATTTTTGAATCTATTGCCATTTTTTATGCTATTTTTAGTGCTAGAATTCAATAAATAAGCACCTAGTAGAATCATAGGGATACATAATATTTGTCCTAAGGTAAAATATTTAAAAATAAAACCAATTTTAATATCTGGCTCTTTAAAAAATTCCACGGAAACTCTAAAAATACCATAAAAAATTAGAAATATTCCTGACATTTTTCCTGGGTGTTGGAGAGATCTACTTTTATAAGTAAAACCCAGCATTATACAAAATAAAACCAATCCTTCTAACAATGCTTCGTATAGTTGACTAGGATGTCTTGGTAAACCGTCGCTATATGGAAAAATTACTGACCAAGGGACATTAGTTGGCCGACCATATAGTTCTGCATTTATAAAATTGGCTATTCTGCCTAAGAAAAGTCCAATCGGTGCTACAATTGCTAAAATGTCGAAAAAAGAAAGAAATATAATATGATTTTTTCTACAATATAAATATGCAGCTATACCTAAACCAAATATTCCTCCGTGAAAAGACATACCGCCTTCATAGGTTTTTATAATCTCAATCGGATTAGCTAAATATTTTGCTGGATCATAGAATAAAACGTGCCCCAGCCTTCCCCCAATAATAATCGCAATAATTGCCCAGCTTATGAAATCTTCAGTGTGTTTTTTGGTAATGCCAATAGGATATAAAACTATCAATTTATTTGCATAATACCATCCAAGCAATACACCAAAAACATATGAGAGTGAATACCATGAAACTGAGAAAGGGCCTACAGAAAATATCACAGGGTTTATATTAGGAAAATCAATCATATACGAACCTCTCTTGATTTAAGCGGCTTCTTCAAACTCTAATTTAATCCCAAGTTCATTAAACACATCAACTAAGGCTAGGGTTAACTGCTCAATCATTTGATCGGTATGGGCAGGGGTAGGAGTTATCCTAAGACGTTCTGTACCTCGAGGAACTGTTGGGAAATTTATGTGCTGGACAAAAATATTGTGTCTATCAATTAGCAATTGGGAAGCTAGTCTAGTTTTTTCGGGATCACCGATTACTATAGGGACAATATGACTTTTATTACGATAAAAATTAATACCTGCCTCTGTAAAGGATTCTTTTACTTTAGCTACCACTTCTTGATGTTTTGTTCTTTCCTCCTCTGAATTTTTTAGATGGATAATACTAGCTTTTGCTGCAGCAGTGATTACAGGAGGAAGAGATGTAGTGAAAATAAAACCGCTAGCAGTTGACCTAATGGCATCTATCATATTTTTATTTCCTGTTATATATCCACCAATAACACCATACGCTTTAGCAAAGGTTCCTTGAATAATATCTATTTCCCTTTCAAATCCCAGCATATTAGCAATACCGGCTCCACCTTTACCATAAAGTCCTACACTATGAACTTCATCGATATAAGTCATAGCATTATATTTCTGGGCCAGAAAGCAGATATCTTCTATAGGAGATATTTGACCATCCATGGAATAAGCAGATTCAAAGACAATAATCTTAGGTTTTTTAACATCAACTTTTTCAAGAAGGCCTTCTAAGTGAGTCATGTCTAAGTGTTTGTATATATGCTTCTCACATCTAGAATTTTTAATCCCTGCTACCATAGAAGCATGGTTAAGTTCATCGGAGAAGAAAATTAAATCAGGTATGATCTTTGCAAGTGAGGTGAGGGTAGCGTCATTAGAAACATATCCCGAAGTAAATACCAGCGCAGAGTCTTTACTGTGAAGATCGGCGATTTCATTTTCCAATTCTTCAATAGAATAATTATTACCTCCAATGTTTCTAGTCCCCCCGGAACCTACTCCATTAACGAGGAGAGCTTGAGCTGCTGCTTGCAAAACAGTAGGGTGTTGACTCATTCCTAGGTAATCATTTATACACCACATTATAATGTTTTTTCTTTTATCTTTGCCCCACGTAGCTTTTGGGAACTCTCCGGCTTTTCTTTGTAAGCCTATGAAATTTCTATATCTGCCTTCTGCCTTTATTTGATTAACTTGTTTCTCAAAAGCAGCTTGATAATTATACATTTACATCCCTGTATTATAACCTAGTTCAATATACATATAATTAGCTATTTTAGAAATACTTAATTTTTTAATTTCCTATTATTTTCTGAATTATCATGAGGAGTGTGCCTCATAAGGTAATTGAATTCTGCTCCTAGGATAAAAATCATGTTAACTATATAAAAGAAAATTAGAGTAACTATAATACTTCCTAGAGAACCGTAGATTATGTTTAATTGGTTATAATATACTATGTATGTCGATAACAAATATCCACTTAATATCCAAAATAATACAGTTAAAAAGGCTCCCGGTATAACTTCTGAAAATTTAAGTTTTATATTCGGGATAAGATAATATAGAGAACATACAGTTATAAATAGAGATAAAAATATCAAAAAATACCTAGAAAAATTTAATATCGTTTTATAATCCTCTATCATATTCATGAAACTAGGAAGTTTTTGTAATCCAATAGGAATTATAATAAGGAGTAACATAGCAAGGGATATCATGGTACTTATAACCAAGAATTGAGCAATGCTTAACATTCTTCTGAAAAAATAATTTGGTGGTGATTTAATTTCATAAACACGATTTAATATGGTTCTAAGGCATTCTACAAATGATGAAGAGGTCCATATACTTCCTATAATCGCAAGAGTAAGCAAGCCTTGAGGAGGACTAGTCATAAGTTCTTTAATTCTATTTCTAATCGAGTCAATTGATTGTTCTGGCATATTTTCAAGAGCAAGCTGTATAAATTTTTCTCCTAGTTCTGAGGCCCCAAAAAAACCTGTAAAAGCGAGAATAAAAATAAAAAAGGGGAAAATTGAAAGTAATACCATGAATGACATATAGCCTGAATGTTCAATCCCATCATGATCAATCATTTTAACTATAGCTTGGTATAAATTAGTAATAACTCTTTTCATTTATAATATTAGTTCGGTCCAATTATAAAATGTTGACTTAGGTATATATGGTTTATTCAAGTTTTTCAATTGCTTATTAAATTAAAGTTAAGTAGCTGTTAGATAAACAGGAAAACAAGATAATTTATGGAAATCTATTATAATATATACTAACTAAAGTTAATAAATTATAAAATAAATATTATTTTAACAACAGCATTAGTTGGTTAAATAAGAGCTTAGCAAAAAGATAATTTATTAAAACATAATATTTCTTAATGGCCAGTTTAATAATCTAGCGCAACACTGTATATTTGAATTCATTCAAAAATACAAAGCCAGTGTTGCTAATGACAAAATACCACAGAATTACTCTCTACGATAGAGAGAACATATATCGCTTACTCCAAACCAACC